>CAYFES010000013.1:1914-16121 GCA_964342225.1 uncultured Gammaproteobacteria bacterium | reverse complement strand
TTAAAGTCGATACCCATATATGCAATAAATGCAACTAAAGCTATCGCAAAAATATTTTCTATAAGTTTCATTAAAAATCTCTCCCTATTAATAGTATGTTTTCATTGTAGACATTTCAGCCCATTTGGTCCATATTTTTCGAACCTTGATCAGGTTGATGGTAGAATTAAAGCCATGTTCACTGTTGGTATAACTGGAGGTATAGCTACTGGAAAAAGCACAGCCACAGATTTTTTTGCTAAAAAAGGTATCGATATAATCGATGCTGATGAGATTTCTAGAAATCTGCAAGAAAAAGGCCAAGTTGGCTATGAAGCTATAGTAAAAAAATATGGTTCTAAAGTTCTAACAAATGATGAAGAGCTAGATAGAGGTAAGCTACGAGAAATAGCCTTTAAAAATAAAGCAGACAAGAAGTGGTTGGAAGAATTAATGCACCCACTTATACGTGAAAAGATAATAGAGGGATTTAGCAATATTAATTCTAAATGGGCTATTTATAGTGCTCCTCTTTGGGGGCCAAGGAATAAATTCAATCGAGTTCTAGTTATAGATGCACCAGAGAATTTACAAATTGAACGAATTTCAAATAGAGATAAGAGCACAAAAAAGATAGCCGAAACTATAATTAAAACTCAAATGAATAGAAATGAGAGAATCTCATACAGCGATGATCTATTGATTAATGATGGTTCTGTAGAAGATTTTGAAAGAAAATTAGACTTCTATTTTCAAATTTACGAGAAGCTAGCTAATGAAGAAAAAAATTAATCTTATTTGTCCTAATTGTAAAAAGATTGTCGAAGTTAATTCAAAATATAAGCCTTTTTGTTCGAAGGGATGTAAGAGTGTAGATTTCTTGCGTTGGGCCAATGAAGAAGTTTCTATTAAGGGTTTTGAAGATCCCACCAATGACTGATACCAGCAAAAGAATCTTCCATTGAATTTTTCTCACTTATTCCTCCTAAAGGTATAACTTTTATTTCAGAAAAATCATTTTTTATTTCAAAAAAACTATCCCAACCAAGAGGCTCAGAATCATATTTTTTAATGATTGGAGATAGAAAGACATAATCACAACCCAATTCTTTGGCTAACAATACTTCCTCTCTGTTATGACAGGAAGCTCCAAGTATTTTATTGGGAGCAAGAGAATATTTTCCATTTAATTCTTTGGCCTGCAAATGATAGCCGTCTGCTTGGAAAGCAAATTTATTTGGAGTGTTCAGAATAAGAGGGATGCTATTTTTTTTACAAAATTTTGTAGCAATATTGAGTGCCTCATCAATATCTACTTCGTTATTTTTTATTCTTAGCACTATTACCTTGTGTTCATAAAATAAAGCGTTTTTAAGTTTATTTTTTAAAGTAGAAATCTTTTTAAATTCTCCTGTAATAAGAAATATAGGATTTGAGTTAAGAGTTTTAGACCACTTACTTGGAATCAATTATTTTTCTCTTTTCTTTTTTGCTGTTGTTCGTATTCCTCTTTACTCATAGCTTGGATCTTGATATTGAAGAGAATTTTTACAACATCATCTTTAAAAGACTCAATCATAGAATCAAATAAGTGAAAGGATTCTTTTTTAAATTCATTTATTGGATTTCTTTGAGCATAAGCCCTTAAACCTATGTTGCTTCTTAAAGAATCAATATTTTGCAAATGTCTTTTCCATGAAGCATCTAAAACTTGTATGGCTATCTGTCTTTCAAGCTCTTTTTTCTTATCTTTTAGTTTTTCGAATTTTTCAAAATAATGTTTTTGATAAAAATCGTTTAGGAAATCAATAACTTTACCAAAAGTTAAATTATCTCTATTAAGGAAATTGAAATCAGGCGATACACCAAAAGATTGTGTTAAAGCTTTATCTAAATCATCAAATTTCCAATTTGTAATTTGATCTTCTGGTAATAAACGATCAGCAGTTTTTTCTAAAAGATTATCTAAGTACTCAAATATTAATTTTTCAGAATCATTTTCTTCAAGAAAGTAATCCCTTAATTTATAGACTGTTAATCTTTGATCATTGGAAACATCATCGTATTCTAATATCTGTTTTCTGATTTCAAAATTTCTGCCTTCAATCTTTCTCTGCGCATTAGCAATCGCACCATTTAACATAGGATGCTCAATGCTTGAATCGTCCATCCCATCACTTAATCTTGAGAAGAGTTTTTTTCTATTTTCATCAATAAAAAGCCTTAACACTGTGTCATCAAGGGATAAGAAAAATTTAGAGTAACCTGGATCACCCTGTCGGCCTGATCTTCCTCTTAATTGATTATCAATCCTACGAGATTCATGTCTTTCTGTTCCAATAACATGTAAACCTCCAGCATCTAATACTTGTTTGTGTTTTGCTTCCCATTCTGAATCGTCATCCTCTTTCTTACCACCAAGCACAATATCGGTACCACGTCCTGCCATATTCGTTGCTATTGTTATAGCTCCAGGCCTACCAGCTTCGGCAATAATCATTGCTTCTTTTTCATGGTATTTTGCATTTAATACTTGATGTCTTATGCCTTCTCTCTTCAGTCTATTTGAGAGTTCTTCGGAGCTTTCAATTGAGGCTGTACCTACAAGTATAGGAGCAGATTTTTTGTTTATTTCTTTGATTTCTTTTAAAAGAGCATGATATTTGTCCTCTTCATTAACATAGACAACATCATTAACATCTTCTCTCACCATTTTTTGATTTGTCGGGATAACCACAACATTCATTCCATAAATTTCTTTAAATTCTGCAGCCTCAGTGTCGGCTGTACCTGTCATACCTGAGATTTTGTTAAATAATCTAAAGAAATTCTGATATGTAGTTGATGCTAAGGTTTGTGTTTCTTGTTGAACTGGAACTCTCTCCTTACATTCAAGAGCTTGCATAACTCCCTCTGATACTCGTCTTCCAGGAAGCTTTCTGCCTGTATTATCATCAATCAATACTACTTTATTATTTTCAACTACATAGTGAACATCTTTTTCAAATAAAAGATTAGCTTTCAAAGTTGCTTGAATATATTTTAAAAATTTAAGATTTTCTGTTGTGTAAAGACTCTCATCTGGTTTGATCATTCCTCTGTTATTCAAGAATGATTCTACTTTTTCAAAACCATCATCCGTTAATTCAACACTTCTAAGTTTTTCATCTATTAAAAAATCTCCTCTTTCTTCTTCAGTAAGAGGTTCTTCTTCTGTTCCTTGCCTCATTTGTCTTTTCATAGTCGGCAAGAGTTTTAGAAAGATAGGATATGCAGCGGCATCATCATCGGTTGCGCCTGATATTATTAGAGGAGTTCTTGCTTCGTCAATTAATATAGAGTCAACTTCATCAACAATCGCAAAATTAAGATCTTTCTGAGTTTTTTGATCTTTAAAAAGAACCATATTGTCTCTCAAGTAATCAAAGCCAAGCTCACTGCTTGTGCAATAAATAATATTTGAATCATAAGCTTCTTTTTTGTTGTTAAAGCTTTGTTCTGATGTTAAAGCATCAACTTTTAACCCAAAGTATTCATAAATTGGCCTCATCCAATTTGCATCTCTTTCAGCAAGATAATCATTTACTGTAACGATATAGACTTTATTTCCTTTTAAAGCATTAAGTACTGCAGGTAGGGTGGCAACAAGAGTTTTGCCTTCACCAGTTTTCATTTCAGCAATATTGCCATCATTTAGAACTAAGCCTCCAACTAACTGACAATCAAAATGTCTCAAACCTAATGTTCTTTTTGAAGCTTCTCTTACAGCAGCAAAGATTTTTATTAAATCATTGTCTTCTTCATTCTCACTTACAGTTATGTTTTTAAATTCTTCTTCACTAAATTTTTCAGTATCTTCTTCAATAGAATTGATTTTCTTAACTACTTTTTCATAAGCACTAATACGTCTTTGATTCGCAGAACTAAAAATTTTTTGGAATATACCTAACATCAGGCTAGCTCTTGAGATACAGGTCTTAAATAGTTTATTGGAGCATCTTTAATCTCATCTATTTCTATAATCTTGTATGCATTTTCACTTTCAATTTTTTTCAGCAGTTGATTATTTAAAGCATGCCCAGATTTAAAACCATAAAATTCTCCTATAAGGTTATGACCAAGCAAGTAAAGATCTCCAATTGCATCTAGCATCTTATGTTTTACAAATTCATCTGCGAATCGCAGTCCTCCTTCATTAAGAATATCTTCATCGCCAATACCAATAGCATTATTTAGGTTAGCTCCCAAAGCTTTATTATTTTTTTTAAGCATTTCGAGGTCATCATATATGCCAAAAGTTCTAGCTCTGCTTACCTGCCTTATAAATGATGTCTGTGAAAAGTCTATTGCTGCAGTTTGAGGGTATTTCTTATAAACAGGATGATCAAATTCAAGACCAAAAGAAACTCTAAAACCTTTATATGGTTTAATCTTTGCTACAGCATCATCTCTTTGCACTTGAACAGACTTAGTAACATAAATAAATTTTTTAACTGCGTCCTGTTCAACTATTCCTGCAGCTTGAATAAGAAACACAAATTTAGTTGAGCTGCCCTCCATTATAGGAATCTCTGGGCCATCGCAATCAATAATACAATTATCAACACCAATGCCAGCTAGAGCAGACATTAGATGCTCGATAGTTGAAATCTCTGCTCCATTACTCTCCAGAGTTGTAGATAAAGTAGTATCTCCAACATTATTTGCTTGAGCTGGTATTTCAGTAATTTTTTCGCCTTCGATTCTTCTAAATATTATTCCAGTATTAGGTTCAGCTGGATGAAGAGTTAAAGTAGCCTTTTTTCCAGTATGTAAGCCAACTCCTGAAGCAGAAGTTTTATTTCTTATTGTTCTTTGTGCAAGCATGAGTTTGTATTTTAAGTTATTAACATTAATTTTAGTATCGAAGTTTTTTTTGAACTTCAAAAAGCGCTATTGCCGTTGCAACTGCTACATTCAGAGATGATGTTTGTCCATATTTATTAATTTTCAAGACCTGATCACAATTTCTTTCTACGAGCTTTCTAATTCCCTTTTCTTCGTTTCCAAGAATTAGAACATTTTTTTCTGTAAATTCTGTTTCTTCTAGTGAAATTTCTGCGTGTTCGGAAAATCCACTAATCCAATAACCACTCTTTTTTAGATTTTCTTGAAGAGTCGCAATATTTGTAGCTTTGTACAGATCTAAATCATATATTCCTCCAGTTGAAGTTTCTATTACAGCTGGATTTAAAAAATCAGCCGAGTTATTTTTTGGAATAACTACAGAATCAACTCCAAAGAATGAAGCAGATCGCAAACAAGAGCCTAAATTTCTAGTATCTTGAATCTCATCCATTATCAGGACCATATTGCCAAGCTCATAACCTTGCGATTTTATATCTTTAATAGGCGGTTCTTTGCAGATAGCAGATACTCCGTTTGTAGTTAAATCAATCTGTATGTTTCTAGATTCTGCTAAAGCAATAATTTCACTATCTTTTTTAGAATCAGCTTTTAATGAAATAACCATTTCTGGATTTCTATTAATTAGAGCTTTAATGCAATGAATATTTTTTATTAATATGCTCATAACTTAATAATACAGTGAAATTTTTCCTTCTAATTCTTTTATATCTCCAATGAAAACCTTAATCTCATCACCCAAAGAGAATTTATTTCCTCTTTTTCTTCCATCAAGGGTTTGATTTCTAGCATTGTATCTATAGAAATCATCTGGCAAATCATTTACATGCAACAATCCGCTAGTAAATAGGTCTGGAATATCTACAAATAACCCAAAATCTTTAACACCAGTTACAAATCCTGAAAAATTCTTTCCTCTAAAATTATTAGCATATTCACATAACAGATTTTGTATTACTTGTTTTGATGCAAACTCAGCATCCCTCTCTTTTTGAGAACAATATTCAAGAATTTCTTCTAATGATTCAATATTGATTTTCTCTTTCTTTAATATAGATATGATCATTCGATGAACTAATAAATCTGGATATCTTCTTATGGGTGAAGTGAAATGAGTGTATCTATCAAATTTCAATCCGAAATGCCCTTTATTTTTTGTCTTGTACTCAGCTCTCTGCATTGATTGCAAGACTAATGTATTCAAAATAGAGACATCCTTTCTACTAGATATTTTTTTTAGAAAACTAGATAAATTTTGTATATCTTCGATATCTCCATGCCAATTAATACCTCTTCTCTTCAATGTTTGACTTAATCTATCAATTTTAATTGATTCAGGTGTTTCATGGACTCTATAGACTCCATGATCAAGATGCTTTTCAATAAAATCTGCTGCAACTATATTGGCTGCCAACATTAATTCTTCAATTAACTTGTGAGAGAAAAGCCTTTTTCTCTGATACAGAGATTTTATTTTCTTCTCTTTATCTAAATTGATGGCAGGCTCAGATATTTCAAAATCTAATGCACCTCTCATCTCTCTTTGAGCTAATAATTTCTTGAAAAGGTGAAAGCTAGATTCTAATGAATCTACATAAGGACCTTCTAAACCTTGATATTTTTCTGAATAGAATTTTTCTACCTGAGAATAGGTAAGTCTAGCTGAAGATTTTATTATTCCTCTTTTAAATTGGTATTTATGTATTATTCCGTCTTTATCAAAATCTATTTCAACACATAGGGCTCGTCTTCTTTTATTGGGCTGAAGAGAGCATAACTCATTAGATAAATTTTCTGGCAGCATAGGAACTACTTTTTGTGGAAAATAGACCGAAGTTGTTCTCTTAGAAGCTTCTTTATTGATGGAAGACCCTTCCTTTACATAATGTGATACATCAGCGATGGCAACTTTTAAGTGAAATCCATCATTAGTTGCCGAACAGTAAATAGCATCATCAAAATCTTTGGCATCTTCGCCATCTATTGTTATGAACGGAAATTTTTCTAGTTCGTGAATATCATCAGTAAATTTATCTTGAATAACTTTAGACTCAATAAGAACTTTTTCAGGCCAAATAGCACTAAGCCCATAATCATTAATGGCTTTACTGTGATAATCAGAAATTGTTGTATTAGACATGTAAAAATTATTTGTTAAAAATCTCGGAATCTTGTTTAAAAGATTTAAATTCTAATGCATTACCAAAAGGATCTTTAAAAAACATAGTTTTTTGTTCTCCTGGCAAGCCTGAAAATCTAAGATAAGGCTCAATTATAAAATTTATATTTTCGGCCTTAAGTTTTGAGCTAAATGAATCAAAATCATCCCATTCTAAAATTATGCCAAAGTGAGGAATGGGAACATCCTTGCCATCAACCTCATTATTATTACTTTTATTTAGTTTGCTTATGTGGCAAACAAGCTGATGCCCAAAAAAATTATAATCAATCCAGTGATCATCGGACCTACCTTCTTCAAAGCCCAATTTAGAACCATAGAAATCTCTTGCTTTATCTAAACAATCCACTGGAATCGCAAGGTGAAAGGGCCTAAGATTTTTCATTATCCTTCCACTTAGTCACAAAATCTTTAACATTCATTTCTGGGATTCTTTTTGGTTTTCCTTCCGGAGTGCCTACATATAGATAACCTACAACTTGCTGCCCTTTCTCTAGATCAAGGTATTTGCCAATTTTATCATTGAATGCAAAGGTTCCTGTTCTCCAAATTGCACCATAACCCATTGAATTAAGGGCTAATAAAATATTTTGCCCTGCAGTAGCTGTAGACATAATTTGTTCAATTTCAGGAACCATGGGATGCTCTTTAGGAGCATTTATCAAGACAATAATCATTGGAGCTCTAAATGGTATTTCTTCATATTTTTTTAATTGATCTTCCGATAGGCCATCTATATTTTCTTCTGCATAACTAATAAAAGCTTCTGATAATCTTTTAAGACCCTTTCCCTGAATTTCAATAAAGCTTGAAGGTCTAATCCATGCATGATCCGGGGCTCTTAAAGCAGCTTGATAGACATATTGCATTTCTTCATCAGAAGGAGCAGGCATGACTAATTTTCTATGTGAATTACGTTGAGTAATATTTTTTAAAGCATCATTCATTATTTCTCTCTTTAGTCTTCTTTGCTTTAAAGACTTCTATATTCTTTTTCCATTCTTCTAAGTACCATCCATCATTTCCAATTTTATTTATATAGGAATAAAAAATTCTGCCATGTTCATCTTGATAGCCTTGTTCAAAAGGCTTGCCAGTCTCTTTATTTAATCTTTTATATTCATCTTTTAATTGCATGTTCTTTTCAGTCGTTTAAGGTCGTATTATAGTTTAGATATGAGATTAAACATTATATTAGTTGTTCTTATTGCTTTGTATGCAAATGCTGCTGATGATTTAAAAGAAAAGCTCGAATCTAATTTAGATATTTTAATGCCAAAAGTCATAGAGTGGAGACATGATATACATCAATACCCAGAACTAGGAAATAGAGAATTTAGAACTTCAAACAAAATAAAGGTTCATTTAGAAAGTCTTGGAATTGAAGTTGAGAGTGGTATTGCTTATACAGGTTTAGTTGGATTAATAAGAGGAGGTCAACCTGGGCCAACAATTGCACTTAGAGCTGATATGGATGCTTTACCTGTAGAAGAAAAGACAGGATTACCATTTGCTTCAAAAGTGCGAACAGAATATTTAGGCAATGATGTGGGTGTTATGCACGCATGTGGTCATGATGCACATGTCGCTATTTTAATGGGAGTGGCCGAGTTCTTAGCAAACAATAAAGAACAATTAAAAGGAAATGTAATGTTAATTTTTCAGCCTGCTGAAGAAGGGCCTCCAGAAGATGAGGGTGGAGGTGCAAAAATGATGCTTGAGGAAGGAATTTTTGAAAAATATAAACCTGAAGTGATTTTTGGTTTGCATGTAACAAACATTCCAAATGGTGTTCTATCAGTAAAGTCTGGACCGGCAATGGCAGCTGCATCAGCTTATAGAATAAAAATTAAAGGGACTCAGACTCATGGTTCTACACCTTGGTCAGGGATAGATCCTATTATGGCAACAGCTGAATTGATAGAATCTCTAAATACTGTAGTCAGTAGAAGAATTAACATAATAAATAATCCAGCAGTAGTTTCTATAGGAATGGTTGAAGCTGGAACTAGAAATAATATTATTCCTGAAGATTCATTAATTATGGGAACAATAAGGACATTTGATCCTGAATTAAGGAAAGAAATATATTCTGAAATAGAGCAAATCGCAAAAGGAGTAGCTTTAGGAACCGGAACAAAGATAACAGTTGAATTTGATGTTGGAGGATTTTATCCAGTGACAGTAAATAATCCAGACCTTGTAGAGAAAATGAAAGGTTCTTTAATGGAAGCATCTCCAGGTAAATTCTACGAATCACAAATACCAGTTACAGGAGCTGAAGACTTTTCTTATTTTTCTCAAGAAATTCCAGGCTTGTATTTTTGGTTAGGAATTAATAAGCCTGGCGAAGGGTTGGGGTCAGCAAATTTTGGTGAAAGAACCGATGTTGCTGGCAATCATTCTCCATACTTTTATGTTGATGATTCAGCATTAGATGAAGGTGTTAAAGCAATGGTTTATTTAGTTCTTGATTATCCAAACTCTTAAAGTAAAACTCTATTAACAAAATTTAGCATTAGATTATGTGATTCTGGTGTCTCAACTAGAGAATCTAATACTTGCTGAAACTGTTCTTCACTTTCAGTATATTTCTCTTTATATATAGCTAATCTTTTGAAAACAGTTGCTCTATCAACTTCTGGATGAAACTGAAATGCCCATAATGGTTTATCTCTGTGTTTAAAGCTATGCAAACATTGTTCTGTATATGCCAGTAGATCTAAGTTTTCAGGTAGATCAACTGAGTATTGTCTATGAATAGAAAGAGCAGGAAACTCATCATTAACCCCCTTAAAAACAGGATCTATTTCTGCAAGATTTGTAAGTTTTATGGGTATACTGCCCATTTCATAACCCTTATCTTTACTAAGAACTTCACCTCCAAAAGCAAGTATTGCTAATTGGAAACCAAAACATGATGCAAAAGTAGGCAACCCTATTTCTGCTGCAGACTTAATTAATTCAATGCAGTCATTAACAAAGGGATATTTTTTAGGTTCAAGTACATTAGCTTCACTGGCTCCACCAACATAAAGAGCATCGTATCCATTCAAGACCTCAGATTGAAAATGTGGAGTATCAAAAACATTCAATACATCTATTTGCTCTATTTTTAGTTGACTATATTTAGCAAAACTTTCAAGTTCTTCTTTTCTTACTTTGTGATCACCCCTAATCTGGAGCAATAAAATCTTTATATCTTTTCTTTGCATATATATTGTTTTGACAATTTAATTCTAATTTAAGTTAGTGTAGAATTATCTCCCCATGATTCAATATGTAATTGTCGCTTTAGTTGCTTTTTTATCAATATTTGCAATGTGTATGTTTCTTTTTATAAAAGAAGGAACTAAAGGCATTAAACAAAAACCTTATAAAACAAAAAGTGGGATTACACATACCGCAGAAAAATCTCGAACTAAATATATCGTCTAAATAAAATAAAGAATGGAGCCACCTGTCAGGATCGAACTGACGACCTACTGATTACAAATCAGTTGCTCTACCAGCTGAGCTAAGGTGGCCTGAGCGGAAATTCTACACTATAAACCTAGTTGGTTACAATGGAGGAAGTGCACAACCAGTACCTTTAATCCCACAATAACCATTTGGATTTTTAGCTAAGTATTGTTGATGATATTCCTCTGCAGGGTAGCTTGATTGATTAATGCTAATTTCAGTTGTTATTGTCGTATGTCCTCGGTCTATTAGAACTTTCTCATATAGTTCTTTAGATTTATTTGCTAATTCAAGCTGTTTATTATTAATACAATATATTACTGATCTGTATTGTTCGCCTATATCATTGCCTTGCCTCATGCCTTGAGTAGGGTTATGACATTCCCAGAAAATTTTTAAAATATCTTTGGTTGTTATTATTTTATCGTCATATATTACATTGATAGTTTCAGCATGCCCCGTAACACCGGTACATACTTGTTCATATGTAGGGTTTGGCCTTTTACCTCCAGAGTAAGAAGCATAAGTAACCCAAACTCCCTCTAATTGCCAAAAAACTCTTTCAACGCCCCAAAAACAACCGGCTCCAAGGATTATTTCCTGAGAATTTCTAGGATAACCATCGAATAAACTTCTTTTATTAACAAAATGAATCATTTTCAATATGAATTATATATGTATTGACTATGAAATTTCTAAGTTGATAATAACAAACTCAACCTGGAGGGGTTGGGGAGCGGTCAAACCCAGCAGACTGTAAATCTGCCGCCTCGTGCTTCGAAGGTTCGAATCCTTCCCCCTCCACCATTTATTGCCCTATTTTTTAAAGGTATATAATGGTTGAAGCTTTACGCTTTAGGGTATATGATATGCGCTCATATAGCTCAGTAGGTAGAGCACTTCCTTGGTAAGGAAGAGGTCACCGGTTCAAATCCGGTTATGAGCTCCAAACATAAAAAGAGGAATATTATGGCGAGAGAAAAATTTGATAGAAGCTTACCACACATCAACGTTGGTACCATTGGACACGTTGACCATGGTAAGACAACGTTAACAGCTGCACTTACTAAAGTCTGTGCAGATACATTTGGTGGTGGTGAAGCGGTAGCTTTCGAAGGTATCGATAACGCCCCTGAAGAAAAAGAAAGAGGCATTACTATTGCTACATCACATGTTGAATACAATAGTGATAACAGACACTATGCTCACGTTGACTGTCCAGGTCACGCAGACTATGTAAAAAATATGATTACTGGTGCTGCTCAAATGGACGGCGCTATATTAGTAGTTAGTGCAGCAGATGGTCCTATGCCTCAAACAAGAGAACATATTCTTCTTGCCAAGCAAGTTGGTGTTCCTAATATCGTTGTTTATTTAAACAAAGCTGATATGGTCGATGATGAAGAGCTTATTGAGCTTGTTGAAATGGAAATTAGAGAACTATTAGATAAATATGATTTTCCAGGATCTGACACTCCTATTATTAAGGGTAGTGCATTAAAAGCTCTTGAAGGTGATGAAAAACACGTTGAAAGTGTTGTTGAGCTAGTTAAATCTCTTGATACTCACTTCCCAGAACCTGAAAGACCTGTTGATAAACCTTTCCTAATGCCAATTGAAGATGTATTTACAATCTCAGGTAGAGGTACAGTGGTTACAGGTAGAGTTGAAAGAGGTATTGTTAAAACTGGCGATGATTTAGAGATTGTTGGTATTAAAGATACATCTAAAACTACATGTACAGGTGTTGAGATGTTTAGAAAAACTCTTGATGAAGGAAGAGCTGGTGAGAACTGTGGTGTTCTATTAAGAGGTACTGACAGAGAAGATGTGGAAAGAGGTCAAGTTTTGGCTGTTCCAGGATCTGTTACACCACATACTAAGTTTACAGCTAAGATTACTGTTCTAAGCAAAGAAGAAGGTGGAAGACATACACCATTCTTTAAAGGTTATAGACCACAGTTTTACTTCAGAACGACTGACGTTACTGGTGAAGTGCAACTTCCTGACGGTGTTGAAATGGTTATGCCAGGAGATACTGTTGACGAATTAAACTGCGAACTAATTGCACCAATTGCAATGGAAGAAGGTTTAAGTTTTGCGGTTCGTGAAGGTGGTAGAACTGTAGGGGCAGGTATTGTCCTTAAGATAGTTTCCTAATAGGAAGTCTAAGGTTATATACTAGGAGATCGTACAGGCCTGTAGCTCAACTGGCAGAGCGGCGGTCTCCAAAACCGCAGGTTGGGGGTTCGATTCCCTCCAGGCCTGCCAATTAGGACATGAATAGCACGCTAAACAACATACTTTGGTTAATATCATTGACTGCTGGATTTGCAGCAGTTGTGCTTTTTAGCTATTTAGATGATCAGTTTGGTTTAGGACTGCTTTATAGAGTCTTAATACTTTTAGGTCTTCTTGGTATATCTCTTGGAGTGTTATCACAGACAAATTTTGGAAAGAATGCAACCAAACTTATATCTGATTCTAGATTTGAAATTGCAAAAGTAGTTTGGCCAAGTCGAGGCGAAACAACACAGATGACTATTGTTGTTTTAGTAATGGTTCTTGTTCTTGCGTTGGTATTTTGGGGATTGGATTCATTACTTTCGTTTTTATCGAAATTTATATTGAGTTAATTTTATGAATTGGTATGTAATACAAGCTTTTTCAAATTGTGAGGCTAAGGTTAAAGCTGCTCTTGAAGAGAGAATAGAGATGTCAGGATTATCAGATAAGTTTGGCGAAATAATGATCCCTACTGAACAAGTCACAGAGCTTAAAAAAGGACAAAAAAAACAAATGGAAAGAAAATTCTTTCCAGGGTATATGCTTGTTCAAATGGAGATGGACGATAATACTTGGCATTTAGTTAGAAAGACTCCAAATGTAATGGGTTTTATAGGAGGCTCTAGAAATAGACCCCATCCTCTAACAGATAAAGAATTTGACAGAATAATCAACAGAGTAGATGAAGCTGTTGAAAGCCCTAAATTTAAAACTATATTTGAATCAGGAGAAACTGTCAGAATAAATGATGGACCATTTAATGATTTCAATGGAATTGTTGAAGAAGTTGATTATGAAAAGAATCTTATTAAGGTTTCAGTCAGCATTTTTGGTAAAGCAACTCCAGTTGAACTGAATTTTTCACAGGTAGAGAAGAGTTAATTATGGCAAAAGAAGTTTTAACAGTTATTAAATTGCAAGTTCCTGCGGGCGGAGCAAATCCTAGCCCTCCAGTTGGTCCTGCACTGGGACAACATGGTTTAAATATTATGGATTTCTGTAATGCCTTTAATGAGAAAACAAAAGAAGTTGAAAAAGGACTTAAGGTTCCAGTTGAAATAACAGTTTATGAAGATAGAACTTTTACTTTTATAACTAAATCACCTCCAGCAGCAGTACTTTTATTAAAAGCAGCAGGATTGCAGAAAGCAAGTGGAGAGCCAAATAGAACTAAAGTGGCAAGAATCCCAGTAAGTGAAGTTAAAAAAATAGCAGAAATGAAAATGGAAGATCTGAATTGTAATGATGTAGATGCAGCAATCAAGATTATTTCCGGTACAGCTAGAAGTATGGGTATTGAAATTAAAGAACATGGTGCAGCAGAGAAAATTGAACAAGAAACACCAGCAGAAGCAGAAGCACCAGCAGAAGCAGAAGCACCAGCAGAAGCAGAAGC
>CAYFES010000013.1:0-1814 GCA_964342225.1 uncultured Gammaproteobacteria bacterium | reverse complement strand
ACCAGCAGAAGCAGAAGCACCAGCAGAAGCAGAAGCACCAGCAGAAGCAGAAGCAGAAGAGAAAAAAGAATAATGAAAGAAACAAGATATAAAAAAGATTTAACTGAATTTGATGTCGAAAAAGTTTATAGCTGTGATGAAGTATTAGATTTTATAATCAAACAACCTAAAAGAAAATTTACTGAATCTGTTGATGTTGCCATTAAGCTTGGTATTGATGTTAAAAAGTCTGATCAGAATGTAAGAGGCTCACTTACCTTACCTCATTCTTTAGGTAAAGAAATCAAAGTTGCAGTTTTTGTAGATGAAGATAAAGCATCTGAAGCAAAGGAAGCAGGAGCAGATTTTATCGGTACTGAAGATCTTGTAGAGAAATATAAGGATGGCAATATAGATTTCGATGTTGCTATTACAACTCCATCAATGATGAAAGTTGTTAGTAAGCTAGCAAAAGTTCTTGGTCCTAAAGGGCTAATGCCAAATCCAAAATCAGGTACAGTAACAGACAATATAGAGCAAGCCATTAAAGATGTTAAGCATGGCCAAGTAAGATTTAAAACTGAACAAGCAGGAGTAGTTCAGGGAACCATAGCAAATTCTTCTATGGATAAAGACAAGGTTAAAGAGAATCTTGATTCTTTTGTAACTGAACTAAAAAGGCTAAAACCTGCTTCTTCAAAAGGAATATACATAAAAGCAATTTATCTCTCGACAACAATGGGTCCAGGGTATAGAATTGACGTCTCTCAATTTTGAGACATCGAAGACTGAAGGTGCATTAGCTTAATTTCCTTCATAGATAGTTTCATAAACTACTAGTCTTCGTATTTATTTTAAATTTTTTTTGTTATGGCATTAACTTTAGAAGAAAAGAAAGAAATAGTAGCGGATGTAAATCAATTAGCTAATGATTCATCTTCTCTTGTAATCGCAGATGCAAGAGGATTGAAGGTATCGGAGGCAAATGAGCTTAGATCTGAAGGCTATAAAGCAAATGTTAGTTTTAGAGTAATTAAAAATACTCTTGTTAGGCTTAGTCTGAAAGGAACAAGCTATGAAGATATTGATGATGATTACTTTAATGGACCAACTATGCTTGCTTTTTCTTATGAAGAACCTGGTGCTGCAGCAAAAATTTTAAAATCATTTGCAAAAAAGAATGAAAACCTCAGTATTAAAGGGTTATCTATTGATGGAAAGCATTTTAATGGCTCTGAAATCAACAAATTAGCAACTTTACCAACATTTATTGAAGCTATTTCAAAATTTGCTGGACTTTTAAAGGCACCTATAGGTAAAATAGCGTCTCTTATGAACGAGGTTCCTTCTAAATTTGCTAGAACAGTTACCGCTGTTAAAGAGCAAAAGGGTTAAGGAGATAAAATAATGGCAACCAAGAAATTAACTAAAGAAGATATATTAGAGTCTATATCAAATATGTCAGTAATGGATCTTGTAGATCTAATTAAAGACATAGAAGAAAAGTTCGATGTCACTGCAGCAGCAGTAGCAGCAGCACCAGCCGCAGGCGGTGCAGCAGCACCAGCTGAAGGTGGTGGTGAAGAAGCAGAAGAAAAAAGTGCTTACGACGTAGTTTTAACAGCAGCTGGAGACAAAAAAGTTGCAGTTATTAAGGCAGTCAGAGCAGCTACTGATTTAGGTTTAAAAGAAGCTAAAGATTTAGTTGATGGTGCTCCAAAAACCGTGAAGGAAGGAGCTAAGAAAGAAGATGCAGAAGCACTTGTTGCAGCGTTACAAGAAGCTGGCGCGCAAGCTGAGATGAAATAATCTTAGTTACTTCTAACATATTTTAA
>CAYFES010000012.1:0-17638 GCA_964342225.1 uncultured Gammaproteobacteria bacterium | reverse complement strand
ATATTAATTATTTGACCTTCCCAGTCATTGACTAGTGATTCAGATATTATTCTCATGTAGCCAGCTAAGATTATGTAATCCGGATTAATTTGGTTTAAAAAATTAGATATATTTTTGTCGAAATCTTCTCTAGAACTAAAATCTCTATGGTCAATAATTTTGCATTCTATTTTATATTCTTTACATATCTGAATGCCTTTAGCATCGGGATTATTTGTAAAAGCGCTTACCACTTCATAGTCATAATTTTTTTGTTCTCTGAGAATTGATTCAAGATTTGTTCCCGTACCTGAAAAGAAAACTACTATTTTCATATAAATTTAAAGTCAACTTCATCTCTATCAGAGACAAATCCAATTTCTATTAATTCTGAATTTTCTTCAATAGCTTTTTTAGCATTTTCTTTATCAAGAACTAAGCAGAAACCAATTCCACAATTGAAAACGTTAAACATTTCTTCTTCTGGTATGTTTCCAAGCACTTTTATTTCTTCAAAAATTTCTGGCACTGACCATTTTGATTTATCAACACACAAGGTCATTCCATTAGCAATTCTTGATAGGTTTTCATTTAAGCCTCCGCCAGTTATATGAGCCATTCCGTTGATACTGCAAACCTCTTTAAGGGATAAAATCTCATTTACATATATTCTTGTTGGAACTAATAATTTTTCCATAAGAGAATCATCAATGACTTTGTCTTTAATAATTTCATTTATTAGTGAATACCCATTTGAATGAAATCCAGAAGAGGGCAAACCTAGTATTGTGTTACCTGACTCTATAGATGAACCATCAATTATTTCATTTCTATTATTAACTCCCATAGAGAAACCAACTAAATCAAAATTATTATCGGTATAGTGATTAGGCATTTCAGCAGTCTCCCCACCAATTAGTTCGCAACCTGCTAACTTACAACCTTCTAAGATGCCTGAAATAATTTCTTTACCCTTTGATCTATCTAACTTTGAACAGCCATAATAATCTAAGAAGGCAGTTGGTTTTGCACCACTTGAGATTAGATCATTAACACACATAGCAACAAGATCGATACCTATTGTTTTTAAGTTATTAAGCTTTAAACCTATTTTTATTTTTGTGCCAACTCCATCACAGGCCAAAGCATAAACAGGGTCTGAAAATTCAGATGGTGTTTCAATATAACCAGAAAAACTTCCAATGTTACTTAAAGAATAAGATGTAATAGGTTCTTTAGTCAGATCCTTTATGTCTTCAATAAATTTTTGGCCTTCTTCAATATCAACGCCTGTGTCTTTATATTTATTTTTGTTTTTTGTCATAAAATAGTTAATCTTAAATTATGTTTTCTAAGAAAATATTTAATTCAGTTGCAATTATACTGTCTTTTATCTCATTGAGTTTCAACTCTGTTGCACAGATTTCTGATAATTTCATTCTGCTATATGAAAGCTATAGCAAGCTTAATCAAATTGAAGAAATAATACAGAATTCAGATAAAAAGATTATGAGAAAATATGGGGTAAATGAAAGCTATGTATCGGAACGTGAAATTAATCTTGAAGCAACTAAACATTTCATAGGCTACCAGATAAAAAAATTTAATGATCAGAGATTAATAGAATTAAAATTTAGCAAAGACTCAATAGAAGAATTTTTTTTAGATAATTCGATTCCTTTTTTAAGTTTTCAAGGCAAGGCAAAAATTTTTATAGGCGCAAATGATTCATTCTTTTCAAAATCAAACCTTTTTATTTATGAAAGTGAAGTTTTTCAAAATGAACTAACTGATTCAAGGCTCTTATCATCATTAAATCAAAATATAACAATAGATTATGAATTCTTAGAAGACTATCCTGTTTCTAGTTATGAGCAAGAAGAATTACTTGAAAGTATAGAGAGCTCTGAAAAGGGTGACTGGCTAGTAATGCTGATTGATCGATTCGATCTTAATAAATGGAGCATTAAATTCCCCAAAACTTCTACAATCTATCTTGAAGATAATATTGAGTTCCAAAATTATCTATTAGATCAGATATTAGGAGAGGTTCTTAGAGTGAGTGATGCAATTTCTAAGAATAGCTATTTGGTAACTTTTGATTCAAGCCTTTCATTAGATGAAATAACAGAGCTAATTGAAACTTTGTCAGTAAGCACTGATATTCTGCATTTTAGAGTAAAGAGAATATCTGCTGAAGAGATAGAAATTGAATATGAAACCTATTTAGATAAAGTCAAAGCAACTGAGTTCTTCAAAAAGTTAGGTGGAACAACAATTTAATGGAAAACGTTACTAGAAAGAATCAACTTTATTTTGATTTTGGTCGTGACTATGATGCAAGTTTAGAAAATTTCTTTTTCTCGAGTAAAAATCAGGTCTTAAAAAATGAATTAAGTGAAGTAATGCAATCAGATCAAAAGAAGGATATCTTTATTTCAGGAACAAGCGGCTCGGGGAAGACCTTCTTGCTGAATTCTCTTCTAAATCATAAAGAAAATGTATCAAAATCTAATATATACATTGATTTATCTGAACTTGATGGAAGTAAAGATTATTTTGCTGATCTCAATCAATTTGACCTAATATGTTTAGACAATCTAGACAAAATTAATAAGGAAATGGAAGTGCAGACATTCAATTTAATAAATGAATGTAAGGACTCTTCTACTAATTTAATCTTTGCATGCAATGTAAGTCCTTCTGAACTTTCTTATCTACCTGATTTAGTTTCACGGTTAAAGCAGATGAATTATTTTTATATAAATGAGATTGGAGATGAAGAAGTGCTAGGCTGTATTAAATTTGTAGCCAAAAAATTGGATCTTGATTTCTCTGATGACGTAATGGAATTTATATCTAAAAGAATAAGAAGAGATTTTTACTCAATAAAGAAAACAATTCAAGATCTTGAAAAGTTTCTCTACTCAGAAAAAAAAGAGCCAACTAAAAAATCAGTTAGCTCTTTCTTTAAAGAATATAAAACTTAGTCGACTACTTCACATTCAAAGCAGTAAATTCTGATATTTTTATATACATCTTTTGCAGTGAAGTGATTATTTTGTTTTGTATCAAATAAGCTCTTAATAAAATCAAATTGAAACATATAATTTGCAGCTGGCGCTGGAGGAATTACATGTTCAACCTTGTAGTCTTCAAGTTCTGCACTTTCAGCTACATATTTAATAGCATCATCAAGTGTTCCTAGTTCGTCTACAAGATCTATTTCAAGTGCCATTTCTCCTGAATAGACTCTGCCTTTGGCTATTTCCCTTACTTTCTCAATTGGTATGCCTCTATCATTAGCAACTTGAGAGGTAAATTTGTCGTAGGTTGAATAAATTCCAGCCCTTACTAAATTCTCAAATTCTTCTGGCCAGTCCATAGCAGTAAGATCAAAAGCACCCCACTTAGTTGTGGAATAGCCATCATAATTTATGCCCATCCAATCAAATATTTTTTCAAAACTGAATAAAGTTCCATAGACACCAATAGATCCTGTAATGGTATCTGGTTCAGCATAAATCTTGTCAGCTAGAGAAGAAATCCAATAACCACCAGATGCAGCTAAAGTTCCCATTGAAACAACAACAGGTATTCCTTTTTCTTGAGCTTTTTCAATTTCCCATCTCATGTAATCAGAATCAACAACTGAACCACCTGGAGAATTAACTCTTAAAACAATTGCCTTTGTATCTTCATCTTCATGGGCTTCTTTAAGCATCTCAACTATGCCATCTGATCCAGCTTGACCATAAACTACTGGGCCACCCATAATTGTGCCTTCAACAGTCACAACCTTAATCTCATTTTTGCTTTTTGATGGCATATCTTCTTCAAAGCTTGCTAAATAGCTGCGGTAATAAACTGCATTTAATGCTTCATCATCATCTTCAGCAGTACCAAATTTTTCTTTCATTCGATCATCAAAAGCATCGGATTCTTCGATTACATCAACAGCACCCCAAACCAAAGGAGATTCAAGTGGATCAACTGAGCCATCAATGATCTGTTTGTAAGATTCATCAGCAAGCCATTGCAAATCTATTTCTCTATTTTCATAAACAAAATCTTTCCATTTTTTCCAAAGAGGGTCATAGAAGGCTAAATTTGCTTTAGCTTCATCACTCATTCTGTCACTGGTATAAGGTTCGGGCCCGGTTTTAAAGTCACCAGCTGCAAAAATTCTTGGAGTTATTAGAAACTTTTCAAAGAAGTTTTTTAGATATTGTCTAGCTCCACCAAAACCATTAATCGATATTCCAGAATACGTAGGAACACTAATTTCAGTAGCCGTCGAAGCTAAAAGATAAGTTCCATCAGTTAAAAAATCACTTCTGACAACTATCTCTTTTCCTGCATCAACTGCTTCCTTCATTTTCTTAGCAATTGGTAGGGCATACACAATACTTACTCCTAAACCAGATGGGTCGAAAATCATAGCATCAACTCTCTCATCGTTTTTGAAGTCTTCAAAGTATTCAAGCATATCTTGATATGGGTAGTAGATTGTTCCGTTCTGTGAAGGTATTACACCATCTAGATCTTCCCACCATTGCGCTGGAGGAGGGCTAGGCGGTTGATCAACAACAACTCCTTGAGGACTAAATACTACTACTTTTCCTGTAGGATCAATTTCATTTGATTCCTGCCATAAAGGGCTGATCAAACTTATAACAACACTTATTGCTATATATAAAAATATACCTGTAGCTAAAGTAAATCTGACCGCTTTCCAGAAGTAGTCTCTTCCTACGACTATATAACCCCATGCAGCAACTAAAAATTTGCCGACTTTATGAAGAAAACCTTCATTTGTTTCTTTCTTTTTCTTTACCATAAGTTACCTCTTTGAATTGGAAAGTACATAATGCCTTAAAAGCATATCTTCAGCAAATATAATTTCTTCATATATAATGTTTTTCTTACATTTTTAGTATGAGAATTATATTAGCTACATTAATCATTTTTCTTTCCTCTTGTCAGAGAGGAGATTTAGAAATATCTCAGGGAGGCCTCTTATCATCTAAGGAATTAAGTAATGAGGTGGTTGTTTTAAATATATGGGCAGATTGGTGCCCTCCATGCATTAAAGAAATGCCTTATTTTAATAAACTAGACAAACATCCAGAAATAACAGTGCTTGGGTTTCACTTTGATCAATTTGACCTATTAGATGAAGCAGAATTACTTACTTTAATTGAAAAGCTTGATATGAATTTTGCAAACCTAAAAACTGACCCTAGAGATATATGGGGTATAGAGATTCCAGGGCATGTCCCAACCATAATGATCATAAAAGATAATGAAGTGGTAAAAACCATGATTACTCCTCAAACCTATGAATCTTTATTAGAAGCTGTAGATATTTAATCAGTTACTTTAGATTTAACTTTACCTTTAGCAAGCCTTGTTTCTAGAACATCATCTTTTTTGAGTAGCTTTGCATCACTGGCAATTTTGCCATCACTCGTAAATGTTATTGAATAGCCACGACCAAGTATTTGTTCAGGGTTTATAACACTAAGTTTTTCTTTTAAAACTTTAAATGCACTAACCTTTTTGCTTAATAAGGCTCCAATTTTGGCATTAAGTTCAAGTAAATTTGAGTCTAATCTTAAATATTGTTCTTGTAATCTTTGTTTAGGCGAACGTAGAAGACGTTTGAGTGTCGTTAGTCTATCTAACATTTGATTTATCTTCTGATTAACTTCTTTAATTAAAGATTGATTAAGAAATTGGAAATACTCGCTCAACTTACTAGCACCTTCGCTAACAATTTCAGCAGCAGCTGTTGGTGTAGCTGCTCTAATATTTGCAACAAAATCGGTTAGAGTGAAATCAGTTTCATGTCCCACACCACTTATGATTGGGATATTATATTCTGCTAGATATCTACATAAATCTTCGTCATTAAAGCTCCAAAGATCTTCTATTGAGCCTCCACCTCGACAGAGAATAACAACATCAACGTTATTTTTTTTATGATATTTGCTGATTTTCTCAAAGGATTCTTGTATTGATTTAGCTGAGCCATCTCCTTGAACTTTAGTTGGAGCTACAATAACTTCAACGTGAGGCGATCTTCTCTGTAGAGTCGAAATTACATCTTTTATTGCTGCTCCATGAGCTGAAGTAACAACAGCTACTCTATTTATAATCTCAGGCACTTGATCTACATTCTTTTTCTCAAACAAACCTTCACCGCTTAACTTGTTCTTTAATTGTTCATAGCGACGCATTAATTCACCAAAACCAGCAAGCTCCATCTTGCTCGCTATCATTTGATATCTTCCTGTTTTTTTATAAATGGAGAGTTTACCTTGCAGTATTACTTGATCACCTTCTTTAGGCTTAAATCTCAAATTTATATTTTGGAGTCTAAACATAGCGCAATTAAGAACAGAGTCAGGATCTTTTATTGAGAAGTACCAATGACCAGAAGTACCATATTCACGAAAATTTGATATTTCTCCTGCAACCCATAGAGGAGGGAAGGCTTCGTTAAGAAAATCATTGGCTGTTTGGTTTACTTCAGAAACAGAAAGAATTTCTCTTTGGTCAGCTATAGTTTGATCAGAGTAGTCTTCCATATAAAATTATTATATTCTATTCTCTTCGCGAGTTTAGCTCAGTTGGTTAGAGCACCTGCTTTACACGCAGGGGGTCGTAGGTTCGAATCCTACAACTCGCACCATTTAGATCATGAAAGAACATATAGAAAAAGCTTTAGCCTTCCATAGAGACAATAGCGGCACTGGGAAGATATTCCAATTTAAACTTTTAGAATATAAGGATGGATTTTTAAAGCTTGAAGGACAATTTCCTGACGAAACTTTGAATCCTGATGGGTCTGTTCAGGGTGGAATGATGACTTCGATGCTAGATGATGTAACAGCATTACTGCTAGTTATAGAATCAAAAGGAACAATATACCCAAGTTCAGTTAACCTGCATTCTCATCATCACAGACCTCTATTTAAAAGCACAGTCACAGCTACAGCTAATTTACTTAAAAAAGGCAAAACTATTGCTACTGTGCAGGGAAGCATATTTGATAAAGATGACAAGTTAGCTGCAACTCTAATGCATACTATTTTTATTTTTAATAGAACAGAAAGATTCAATAAAGACAAATCTTAGTTTTTTTGCAAATTATTTATCAATTTAAAGCCGATAACAGCTGCAATGATTTCAACAGCTAAATAGAAAATAAAAAGAGGTGAGGGCATTCCATCAAGAATAAGGCTTAAGAACCTTCCTGAAGCTATGCCAGTCATAAAAATAGCTAAACTCCAAAGTGCTGGTAAACGTAATTTTTCGTATCGAGCACCAATCACCCAGAAAATACATAAAGCAATATACAAACCCATTACTGCTCGAAGTATATTGGATAGATTTATAGTATCGACTTCAATACCATAAAAATTTGGCATGCTAACAACAGGATTGCCACCATAAATTAATGAAACAGGAAATACTCCAGCTGCAATAAATAATAAGAAAAATGACTCCTTGCTCATTAAATAAATTCTAGCAAAAAAAAAGCCCGCTAATGCGGGCTTTTTAATAAAAGAAATTGACTTAAGCTTTGCTTACGCCAGAGTCTCTCATAGCTGCATGCCAGATAACTAATCCAAATAAGAACTTGTTAACTACATCAGCAAGGTTATATAGAGCGTTCAGACCACTTACGTCTGCACCATCTACCATGTAACCCATGACATAACCTATTGGATAGATAATCCAACCAACAGTTACAATCCATTTAATACCATTGAAAGCCATTGCTAGGTTTTCATTCTTTGCACCGTTTGCTGCTTGCGCTGCATCACCGGCCCAAATTAGCCAGATGACATAAGCCCATCCAACCATACCTACTACAAAACCAGCAGTTGCGTCTAAATGACCTGACTCACCCATGTATCCTCCAATGAGCATAACAAGTGAACCTGCTAGTAACTTCCAAAATACACTTAAACTTACAGCAGATACTGCTGCAACTATTAAGTAAAATTCTACAATCTGTAGAGGGACTGTTATAAGCCAATCTACATATCTAAGCTCAGTTGGTGATTCACCAGACATTGCATAGCCAGTTCTCATGTATAAGTAGTGCCAAAAAGCAACTAAACATACAAGACACGCTACTGTAAGCGAAGTTTGCCATTCCTTATTGACAGTGCTTCTCTCCATAAAGAAAAACACAGCTCCCATCAACATTACTGCTGTGGCAACCCAAAAGGTAAAGGCTGTAAAGTCAGTACTTAAATCGTACATAAATCTCTCCTTCTATTAATTAATATTAGATTAGGCATATTTTATTGTTCTAAAAAGCAAAACACAACTTTTAAATGAGAATGATTCTCAACAAATAAAAGGAAAAAGAGTTGTATTAATTCAACATTTATACCAAAATCTACAACTTGCGGTCCGGTAGTTCAGTTGGTTAGAATGCCTGCCTGTCACGCAGGAGGTCGAGGGTTCGAGTCCCTTCCGGATCGCCAACTTAGGAAAAATGTTTGTTGATATAGCTTTACAGACAATACTCGCAGCAATTGTGGGCGGTATTTGGATTACTCCTTTGGTAGTAAGTCCAGCTGCAAGAGCGAGCTTAGATGATGAATCTCTTAGATTCTTTCTAAGATCATTCTTTTTTAGATTTCATTTATTCATTGTTTTAATGCTATTGATATATCTAAGTATTGTTTATTTCTTTCAATTAGGTGAATACGATCTAATTTGGTCAAGCACCAAGAATTTTATGATGCTTGTTCTTTTAGGCCTCAACCTTTTTAATCTAATTCTTGGATTAATGCTTAACAATGCAAAAGTTGATATAAACGGCATATTCTTCAAGATTATTCATGGCATCAGTGTTGCTATATTTACAGCAACATCCTTTATTTCTTTGTATTATTTAATTGAAAAGTTTATTTCAACTTAAATGACAGGATTACTAAGAAATATTGCTTTATTTGTTCTGCTTATCTGCTTTATTCCAATTCTATTTTTAGGCATCTTTGATCTAGATGAGGGCGCATTTGCTGCTACGTCTCTGCAGATGTTAATTGATAAACAATATTTTATCCCGACTATAGGTGATGATTTAAGATTAGAGAAACCAATCTTAAGTTACTGGATTCAAGTAATATCCATAAGTATTTTTGGAGCGAATGAATTTGCTTTACGATTACCATCTTTTCTTGCATCTTTGGTATGGGCTTATAGCTTTGCATCTTTCGTAAAGGAACAAGATAAAAAATTCAAGGGAACTGATATATTTTTAGTTTTCTTTACGCTTCCTGGAATATTTTTGATGAGTTTTGCCGCAACAGCAGATGCTTTTCTAAATACTCTAATTACTCTAACTCTAATTTCGCTCTATAAATACAGTCAAAATAAAAAAGCCTCTCACCTTAACAATGCAGCAATATTTATTGGCTTAGGTTTCTTGGTAAAAGGCCTGATAATTGTTTTCTTAGCAAGTGCAATTCTTTTTCTTTATTCATTATTTATTGGACAGATAAGAATCTTCTTCAAAGCTATCACGAGCTATAAGCCATGGGCTATTTTCTTTTTAATAATTATTCCTTGGACATCTTTAATTTTTTTGAGGCTTGATTTTGATGCCTTCGCTTACTTATTTCTAGGCCAATCTTTTGGAAGATTCTCAAATACTTTTGAAAGTCATGCGGGACCAATTTATTACTATTTAATAATATTGCCATTTTTAATTCTGCCTTTTTTTACTGATTTTCTAAAAGGTTTTTTAAGCTCTAAGTTTAGAGCTAATAAATTGGATATGTTTTTTGGGATCTGGTTTTTGTTTGTTTTAATATTCTTTTCATTTTCAAGCACTAAATTGCCTCACTATTTAATTTATGGTTTAACTCCAGCAGCTTATTTTATTGAGAAATACCATTTGAAGACAACAGGAAAATCTTTATCTATATTAGCCCTAATCTTTCAGCTACTAATTTGGTCTTTTCTTTTAGCACTACCATTTTATTTGGCTTATTTAGTTGAAATTGTGCAAACGTATGAAGTCTCATTAATTGCTATTAATAATTTTGCTAATGATTATGTTTACAAAGCACTTATAGGTATTACTTTATTGAGTATTACTCTGTCATTTTTTCTGAAATATGATGCTGCAAAAGTAAAGAAAATGGCTGCTCTAGCTTTTACGATTATCTTATCTTTCAAGATTGCACCATTTTTGCATTTAATAACTCAAGGAGATATCAAAGAATTAGGTTTATATGCTCATGATGCAAACAAGCAAGTTTCAATGCACAAAGTAAATAAGCCAAGCTATGCCTTCTATGCAAAGAAAAAATCATTCAGAGGGCCAAAACCTAATGCATTAATTTTGACAAGAAAGGATAAATTAAATCAGATTGACTATCCTTTTGAAATCATTAAAGAAGGCGAAAATTATTTGATTATTGAAATAACAGCCAATGAAAATGAATAAAGATCTTCTTTTAGGCCTATTATTTTTTGGTTTTGCTCTTAGTTTGAAATTTTTTCCAAATTTTGACTTAGTTTTACTGAAATTTTTTAATAATTTTTTATTTAATGAAAGTTTTTTTAGTTATTTCACTGAATTTGGCAATGGTTGGTTTACTGTAGCTTTAGTTATTCCCATTCTTTCATTTACATCCTATCAGTCTAAAGAAATGTTGTATGTGCCTATGCAAGCTTTAATAATCTCTGGAATATATATAGGCCTAACAATTCAAATAATGAAGGAAGAGATTTTTAATTTTACTAGACCAGCTTTAGAGGTAATTGAAGGTGTAAATTATCTTGAGCCGATATTCAGATATGCAGCCTTTCCCAGCGGACATGCCGCAACAATTTTTGGAGTCATTTTAATTTGGCTACATTTAGCTTCTGAAGGAAATAAAAAAGAATTCAGCAAGTCTATATCTTTTTTAGCTATAGGTTTTGCAGTTTTTGTTTCTTTATCAAGAGTGATAATAGCAGCCCATTGGTTTACTGATATATTGGCTAGCCTTGGGTTAGTTCTAATTGTAAGATCAGCCTTATCATTAGATAAATTTAAAGCACATTTAATGGAAGGGAATGTAGGCAAATATTTTTCTTACTTTTTAGTCTGTTTAGCTTGGGTAGGTATTATTTTTTTTGATGTAACGGAATATTTTTGATGAACATAGATGTTGAATTTTCAATTTGGTTTGCTCAATTTCAATACCTTGATAGTTTTTTTAGCTTCATTTCCACTAGATGGTTTGCTGCTATTCTTGTGCTACTAGCAGGAGTTTATTTTTATCATGTAAAGCAACTCAAGATCTTTGTATTTGTATGTATCGCAACTTCACTTGGCGATTTAACTGGAAATATCCTAAAGGAACTACTCTCTGATACGCGTCCTTGCTATGGATATAGTGAAATATTTATTGAAGAAGGTCTTATTTTAAAGGAGTGCGGATCACAATCGACAGGGATGCCGTCCAATCATGCTATAAATTTCTTTCTTTTCTCTACCTTGCTACATCTAACTATCAGAAACAAATATATAACTTCAATTTATTTTATTTCTTCAGTGCTTGTTGCCCTGTCTAGAGTTTTTTTAATTAAACATTTATTAAGCCAAGTTATAATAGGAGCATTCATAGGAATTTTCTTAGGAATATTTTTTTATAATTTATTTTACAGATGGATAAAGACATAGAAGTTTCAATAATTTCACCAGTTTTTAATGAGTCAGAAAACATAGAGACTTTTGTCAGCCGTGTATTTCAAACTATGCGCGAAAGTGGACGCAGTTGGGAATTGATTATTGTTGATGATGGTAGTACAGATGGATCAAGAGATGCTCTGAAAAGACTTTCTAGAGAAAGATCTGAACTTAGAGTACTTGTGCTGTCAAAAAATTTTGGTCAAACGCCTGCAATACAAGCAGGATTTGATAAAGCTAGAGGTAAGTACTATGTAACTCTGGATAGCGATCTACAAAATGACCCGAAGGATATACCAAAAGTTCTGAATAAACTTATAAATGAAAAATTAGATCTTGTGGTTGGTTGGAGAAAGAACAGAAAAGACAATTTTTTCTTAAGAAATTTTCCTTCAATGATTGCAAATAGCTTGATAGGAAAAATTACAGGAGTAAAGCTAAACGACTATGGCTGTAGTTTAAAAGCTTATAATGCAGCGATTTTAAAAGAAGTACGACTTTATGGCGAAATGCATAGATTTATTCCAGCTTGGATGGCTACTAAAATATCACCAGACAAAATTAAACAAATAGAAGTTGATCATCACCCAAGAGTGGCCGGTGTTTCTAAATATGGAATTTCTAGAACTTTTAGAGTTTTTGTTGACCTTATATCTGTATATTTCTTTATGAGATTTTTTAATAGGCCTGGACATTTTTTTGGTCTAATAGGTTTGATCTTAGGTTTAATTGGCACAGCAATGCTCGTATATTTAGTCACAATTAAATTATTTTATGGAATTGATATCGGTGACAGACCTCTACTTATAGCTGGCACTCTACTTGTAGTTGTAGGTGTTCAATTCATAAGCTTGGGCGTTATTGGAGAAATTTTAAGCAGAACATATTATGCCTCAAGTAATGAGAAATCTTACTTAGTGAGATGGGATTCTCATAATGAAGAGTGAAATAAGAAACCTTCTTTTCATTATTTTCTCAGCATTAATTCTAAGAGTATTATTTGATTTTATTAATGGCATAGAAATCCATTATGAAGAAGCTCAATATTGGGTTTGGTCACAAAACTCTTCTTTAAGCTATCTAACAAAAGGACCCTTTATTGCTAAAGCAATAGCAATCTCTGAATGGATTTTTGGTTATGGTTATTTGGGATTAAAATTTCTTTCTTTTGACGCTTATGCAGGAACTGCAATAATTCTTGGGATTTGTTCTTATTTAATTTCTCAAGAAAAAACTGCATTGTATTTAGGAATTCTTTTTACTCTTTTTTCACCTGCAATTTTTGCTCTTGGTGGAGTTGCTACAACTGACATATTTCTTTTTTTATTTTGGTCGTTATGTTTACTGGGGTATATAAAATTTTTAAAGACAAAGGATGAAAGATGGTTCTATTTGATAGCCCTTGGCGTTGGTTTTGGAGTGTTAACTAAACTTTCAATAATCTTATTTCCTTTATCCGTCCTAATTTATTTTGCAGTATCAGAATACAGAATATATTTTCGTTCAGTGACCTTATATAAAGCCATGTTAGTTGCTTTAACTTTAGGGCTGCCAATACTAATTTGGAATTATCAAAATGACTGGGTTTCTGTTCAGCATGAATTTGGACACTTAGTCTCAGATAACCCAACAACAAACCCTGAAGTATTATTTTTTACATTATTGATCACTATTCCTTCAATTTTATTTGTATTAAATAAGAAGTTTTATCAGTTTACTCAAGGCAAATTGGTGCAACCAATATTAATTCCAACCTTATTCGTATTATTATTTTTTCTCTTTAAAAGTATTGCTGGAAAGATTCAATTAAACTGGGCTATACCATTATTTATTAGTTTGATTCCTGTAGTTTCAGCTTTTTTATCTAAGCTGAAATTTAAATATCTTGTTTTGAACTTCACGGTAATAATTCTCCTATTTATTTTTTCTAATATTAATTTCACTAAAAACTTTACTCCGAACGATCCAATGCATGCATTAAGAGGCTGGGAATCAGAGATACTTGAATTATTCGGAGATGCACCCTATGACATTATTGTTTCAAATGACTATAAGTTGCTATCTCTATCCGCATATTACTTAAATGATAGCCAGAATTTATTCTTAGATAGTTCAAAGAACTCAAGACTTACTTATTACGACCTTTGGGATAAAACTATAGAGAAGAACGATGCAATTTTATATGTTTCTTATTCAAATAAATCTATTTTAGATAAGTCTTTAGATTGCTCCTATCTGAATAATGTAAATAATCATTCGAGAAAGCAATTAACTCTGTATACTTGTAAAAAGTTATGAGAATAGGGGTAGTAGGTGCTGGTAAATTTGGCTTAGTCTTAGCAAAGATAGCAGCAGAGAATAAAAATCAAGTATTGCTATATTCTAGAAGAGCAGAAGAAGTAAATTCTATTAATGATGATGGTAAAAGTTTATCTGGAGTAAAGTTTCCATCAAATAAAAAAACATCAGCCACAGGATCCACTAAAGATTTAGTTAATTGCGATGTACTTTTAGTAACGGTTCCAAGCAAAGACTTTAGATCAACAATAGAATCTTTAGACATAAATATAAAAACAACCAAGATTGCGAGTTGTGCTAAAGGTTTTGAAGAAAAAACAGGAAAACTAATGTCAGAGATACTAGAAGATGACTTTGGTGTGCCAGAAAATAATATTTTTATTCTTAGCGGCCCAAATTTATCAAAAGAAATATCTGATAAAGAATTAACAGGGACAGTTATAGCTGGTACAGATAAAGATTTTATAGATCAATTAAGCAAATCAATGAGCAATGATTACTTTATACCTTTTTCAAACTCAGATAGATATGGAGTTGAAATGGGCGGCGCTATGAAAAATATCTATGCAATTATTTCAGGTTATTTTCATGGAAAAGGAGTAGGGGAGAACACAATTGGATTGCTTTTAACTAAAAGTTTAGAAGAGATAAGTCTTTATAGTCATGCTCGTGGTGCAAATGCATCAACATTTCTTGGTCTCTCTGGAGTGGGGGATTTCTTTTCGACAGCACTATCAGAACATTCAAGAAATTATCAATTTGGAAAATTTTTAGCCATGGATAAAAGCTCTGCTGAAGCCTTAGAAATGGTAAATGATACAGTTGAAGGATTTTTAACCTCAAAGATTGTTCATTCTGATGCAAAGAAAAGAGGTTTGGACTTAAAAATATTAAATTTTTTAATCGAACTATATGAAAATCCTAAATCTTTAGATGAAGCAAAAGAAATTTTTCAAACTGATTCTATAGAAGAAGATATTAAATTTAATTTTTAACTGAAATCTTTTTTATTTAGATCAGATTCAATCTCATAATCAAATCCAGTAGAAGTTTTGATATTGTCTTTTGTTATTTTTAGATCTTGTATATCTAAAACATCTTTATCGAAGTCATAAATTGGCTTAATGTCACTATTTATTGCCATTTCTTTGTTTGATGCTCTTTTTTCTTCTGTTTGTTCTTTATTCTTCATCCACTTAGTGACATCAGATTTACCATGTCTTTTCTCTAATAGCTCTTGAGTTAGATCAGATGAAACAAAAGCACTGGTTGCATTATTTCCGCCAAATCCTTTTGAGTTCATAAACATTATGTCTTTTCTAGAATCAAATTCTCTGTCTTCTAAGAAGTAATCCAAGTTTTCTGTAAATACATCATCGGCTAACTTAGGTATTGTGCAAATCCCTGTTAATTTTTGATTTTCTACAGCACCCATTGCACACCATATTTGATCCATGCCTGCTGCACCCATTGTATGACCTAATTTTGATTTAATAGAAGAGACAGGTAAATTTTCAATGCCAAATTCTTTTGCAAAAGTAGACATGATATGAGATTCAGTAATTCTGTTAAGAGGTGTTCCGGTGCCATGAGCAAGAAAAGCACTTCTTTCTCTTAATGCATCCTCTCCAAAAACCGTTTCAATATCTTTAAATGTCTTTCCAACTGAGAAATAATTTCCTGCTCCAGGACCAGAAATAGACTTCTTATTGCCATCAGCATTTATATTCACATTAAGAAAACTTCCTCTAATATTTGCCCCTGTTTCCATTGCAAGCCTATCGCTCATTAAAATAGCAAAACCTGACGATTCTCCACATACCATTCCCATATTGTCACCAAAAGGTCTGCAGTAATTTCTATAGTTCAGTTCTTCTCCTTCTCCCAATAAGCCTTGAAGGGTTTTCATTCTTTCATCAGTTGCCATAGCACCCATAGCAGCAAAACCTATATATGCTGGCGGACCCAAAATTGCTTCTGATGCACCAACAATAACCAGCTCACTTTTACCATTCTTTATTAGCTCGACCCCGGCATTTAAGTTATATAAAGACGTAGCACATGCACCTATGAAATGACCAGTTATACCCAGACTACCAGTGACATATGCATTAATAAAATCAGCTGGCATTTCTGGCAAAGTAAAGGATATTTGCTTAGATGTAGCTCTTTGACCAAGTGGATGTGATGCAAATAAACCATCACCAGAATATCTGTCCATATTCATTACTGCACAACCAGCAAAACAGCCAACTTTATGTCTGCCATATTGATCAATAATTCCTCTTAAATCTAAACCAGTGTCCGAAAGGGCATCGCTCATACCAACTATAGACATGCCTAGTGCTTTAGGATGTTGTCTAGAAGCATAATGTGTAGTCGGGTCAAGCTTGAAAGGCAATTGGGCACTCGCATTTGCAGGCATATCATAGTCATAACTCCAAAAGGTATCTCTACAGAATTTATGTTCAAGTTTTCGCATTAAGGTGTTATCTAAAACATCTTTTTCGCTATCTTTTAAAAATTTTTTCAAACCTTTTTCATCAAGATCTTCAGGAATCATTTCACATAGAGATAACACTGATTTAAGGTAATCCATCTTGTCCGTATCACTTTGCATTTCATAGATCATTCTCGTGTAACCTAGACTATGAGAAGCTCTCCCTGTCGGTGTTAAGCCACCGAAACCAACAATGCAAGGAATTGGTTTATTAGCCATTATTCGATTTCTCCATTGATAAAATTGTATTGTACATCAGAGTATTAATTGTCATTGGTCCAACACCACCAGGAACAGGAGTGTAAGCTGAAACTATTTCTGTTATGCCATTCATATCAACATCCCCACATTTTTCATCAGGATGATAGCCCGCATCAATTAAGACTGAACCTTTTTTTAGCTTTTTGCAATTAATAAAATTAGGAATACCTACAGCAGCAACAACTATGTCGGCTATTGCCAGTAATCCATCCAAATCTTTTGTTTTCGAGTGTGCCGTAATAGTTGTTGCATTGGCATTCAACAACATAGAAACCATAGGCTTGCCTAAAATTTGACTCCGACCCACAACTAAGGCCAGCTTTCCTTCACATGTTACGTTATATTCTTCTAACAAACGCATTATGCCAAGAGGAGTGCAGGAACCAAATGCACTCAAACCCATTGATAAGTTTCCAAAACCTTCTGTTGTTACCCCATCAACATCTTTACTTAAATTTATACGATTAAAACACTTAATTTCATCAATATGCTTAGGAACAGGGTGTTGCAGAAGAATACCGTCTATAGTTTTATCAGCATTAAGCTCATCGATAAGAGAAAGCAATTCTTCTGTAGTGCAAGACTCATTTTTTTCATGTGTGGAGGTTTTAATCCCAATTTCCTTACAAGCTTTTTCCTTCATTGCAACATAAGTTGCTGAAGCAGGATCATCTCCCACAAGAATGGCAGCTAAAGATGGTGATCTTCCTAGGTCATTTTTTAATTTAGAGACTTTTTTTGAAAGTTCTGCCTTATTCTTTTCAGCAAAGGCTTTTCCATCTAATACAACACAACTATTCACTTGTATACCCTTGAGTTAAAAGCATATAGTTTATATGATTTCCCTTTCGGGGCATAGCGCAGTCTGGTAGCGCACCTGGTTTGGGACC
>CAYFES010000011.1:0-18701 GCA_964342225.1 uncultured Gammaproteobacteria bacterium | reverse complement strand
AGATAAAAATAACTTTTTATTAATAGATCTGCGTAACTACTGTATGTCTCTGTAAGTGGTAATGCCTGCATTATTGCATATAGTCCAATTCCTAATGGAATCAATGTCAGAGGCTTTTTAAGGGTTTTAATTAGAGTGTCATCATGCTCTGTATCACTATGACTTGCAAAGCTTAGGAGTGCTTTAAAAATCAAAGTACGAGCAATTAAGATACCAACAACTGTTAGAGCTGCTATAACCCCTAGATTTATAAATAAATCATTATTTAATTCTTCAAAATTCATCTTTTGCTTGATATTCCTATAGACATATAGTCATCCGATCTAGGATCACTTACACCTATTAATTTATCTCCCTCAATCATTATAGATGATGTTATACCGTTACTGTAATCATAATCAGGTGGTCTTTGCTTTAAGGTAAAACCCATTTCACTTAATTCATTCATTAATTCTTCCTCAAATATCTCATACATTAATGTCTCTGGTTTCCATTGATGATGATAGCGATATAAGTGAACAGACTCTTCTGCACTTAAACTAAATTCATAATAATTTAAAATAATTTGTAAAACGGCTGTAATTATTCTTGATCCACCTTGAGCACCGGTAACTAAAATAGGCTTATCATCTTTAAAGACTATAGTAGGAGTCATTGAGCTTAGAGGCCTTTTCATAGGTTCAATTTTATTTGCTTCATTGCCAAGTAATTCAAAATAATTTGGTTGATTTGGAGCAGCAGAGAAATCATCCATTTCATTGTTCATTAAGAGCCCTGTGCCCTTAATAACGACTCCAGAACCATAGGCTGTATTGAGTGTAGTTGTATTGCTGACCGCATTGCCATGCTTATCGATCACTGAATAATGGGTTGTATTTTCTTTAATCTTTAGATTTTGAGGATCAAAGTGTTCTGCACTACTTGTTTCAGAATTATTAACTTTCAATAAAAGTTCTTTAGCAATATTTTTATCTAGAAAAGCATTTTTTGGCACTGGGTAATAATCTGGGTCGGCTAAATGTATAGATCTAAGGGAATAAGCTATTTGCATAATTTCGCTAATTTTTAAAATATTTTCAGCTGTATGAGGTTTTGTTTTATCTAGCTCAATATTCTCAATCATATTGAACATTAGACCTAATAAGAGTCCTCCTGATGATGGGGGAGGCATAGTTACTATTTTTATGTCTTTATAAGTAAATTCAATTGGTTCTCTGAATTTAGCTTTATATCCTTTCAAATCTTTCAATGTGATTAAACCATTATTTTTTTTCATGTCTGCATGAATCTTTTGTGCAACGACACCTTTATAAAAACCAGCTGGACCGAAATTTGATACCAATTTAAGAGTCTGGGCTAAATCTTTTTGTACTAGCAGCATTCCTTCTTTTAAAGGCTCATTATTTTGAAAAAATATTTTTTTACCGTCAGGAGTTTTGCCTAATTTTCTTCTATTTGTTTCCTTGTCCAATGAGTTTGCAAGTGTTGTGGTAACTTGAAAGCCATTCTCAGCCAAACTAATAGCAGGTTTAATTAATTCTTTCCAAGGAAGCGAACCAAACTTCTGGTGCGCTATATATAAACCATAAACTGTTCCTGGAACCCCAGAGCTTAAATAAGACTCTAATGCTAGCTTCCTATCAACTTCACCATCTACAATAAACATATCTTCAGTAGAAGCTTTAGGAGCCATTTCTCTATAATCAAGTGCATAGTTCTTACCCGTTTCTGCATCATGAATTATCATGAAGCCACCACCACCAATAGGGCTTGCTTGTGGCAAAACAACCGATAGCGCAAAAGAGATGGCAATTGAAGCATCAACTGCATTACCACCTTTCATTAATATTTCATTTCCAGCTCTAGAAGCTAAATGATGTCTTGTAACGACCATAGATTGATCAGATTCAACTGTTTTACCTTCTTCAACAAGGTCTTCGGAATGCAAGTTAAAAATTATCAGAAATAAAAATATATTCTTTAATTTACTTACCACAAAAATCCCTTTTTCTTGTTTAATTTTTCAGTCCAATCTTTTTCTAGAAGTGTTTTAAATCTAAAAGCATTATCTGGATTTACAATTTTTTTATTCTTTATATCAATACCACTAAAATCTTTATAATCATTAAGGCTTCTTTCAGAACCAAGCCCAAATGAATCTTTAAGTTTACCTTCTATTATTTCTTCAATACGCTTTTTACTTTTTCTCTGCAATTCTACCCACTTTATGCTTCTATTTTTATCTTCTTCTTCATTCCAATGCATTGGCCTACTAAATTGATCTGAGTTATTTACATAGCAATGGAATAATGGAATTTTTGGAATATGAAAGATATCAAAACCTCTAGTAAATAATCTGAGAGCTAAGCTTGTTTCTTCGCCTTCAAAATATAGATGAGGGTCATATGGGACTACATCTACAAATTCTCTAGTTGAGAATAAGAATCCTGCTGATAATAAAAAACCCTTATATATTTGTTTTGATTCAGTAGGAAGACCTTTTTGCATTGAGAAGTGTCCATCTTTAAAAACTTTCTCTTCATCAAGAACCATAACATGTGTTGATGAATCATTTTCTTGAGACTTTTTAAAGATTTTTTTCTCAAAATTAATGACCTCAAAACCTCTTGGGTATGCTGAGATAACAGGCTTATCATGATTCTTTTTTATAGTTTTAATGTAATTTAAAAGGTATTCATCCCAATCTTTTTCAAAAATTGTATGAGAATCTACTTGTAAAAAATAGTCTTCATCTTTCATCAAAGTTTGCGCTAAAGATCTTGCCCAACACGGCCCTCTAGCTACTTCAGGATCAAGATGAGTGTATGTGATCTGGTTTGCTATCTTTGATTTAGAGAAATCTAGTTTAAATTCACACTGATCAACTATGCCAAATGTAAGATTATCTTTATATTTAGCAGCCGAATATGCACTATGTATTGTTATAGGCAATAGCTTGTCTTGATAAGATGCAATTGAAATAAAAATTTTCATTAGTGTTTAGTTATAATTTCGCTGTTTTGAATTTTATCAATATCATAACCAACTTGCCCTGATATCTCTTTAACTAGATCTTTAGGATCTTTTTCAAACACAACTGACGGATTATTATCAAGAATTAACCAGCTATTCTTTGATACTTCATAATCAAGCTGTCCAGCATCCCAACCACAATAACCTAAAGCCAATCTATATTTTCCATCAAATTCACCTTGACCTATAGATTTAAGAACCTCGATGCTGGAAGTAAGATTTAACCCTTCTTCAACACAAAGAGACTCTTTCTCATTTGCTAAATCATGTATTACAAATAGTTTATTAATATCAACTGGACCGCCATTTAAAATATGTTTTTTATCATTTGAAGTCTTTATATCTAGTGACTTAAATATTTTTTCTTCGCTTATAGGAATTATTTTATTCATCACTACACCTAGTGCACCATTCTTGTTGTGCTCAAATATATAAACAAGAGCATTATAAAAATAATCATTTTGATTTTTCTCTTGGAAAAAGAGGAACCTGTTCACAAAGAAATTTTCTTTTGACATAATCTTAGTTTAAGGTTTTCCATAAATTTTTAATATGCCAGAAACAAAGATAACAACTAAAACAAATCTTGAAGCTGCCTTTGCTGAATTAAGAGAAGCAAATCCACTTTTTGATTTAGAGAATCGTACTTTATTAAATGGTGTTGAATATAAAGTTTTTAAAAGCGCTCCAAAGACAATGAGGGATCTTCTTGAAGCCATACCTCTGCTACACGGTGATTTTCCAGTTCTTCTTGATCAAGGACAACAGCTCACTTATGCAGAGACAATAGCTAAAGCTAAGAATCTTGCAAACTATTTAACTGAACAAGGAATAAGGCCTGGAGATAGAGTAGGTATTTGCATGCAAAATTGTTCTGAATGGATTATTGCTCATTTAGCAATTTCAGGCCATGGCGCTACATCTGTGCCTCTAAATTCATGGTGGCATAAAGAAGAACTTACATATGGGGTTGAGCATAGTGAGATAAAAATTATATTTGTAGATGAAAAAAGATATGAATTTATAAAAGATTTGCCAGTAGAAAAAATTATTACCGGTTCAAATCAAATTGATGATTGTGTAAATTTCTCTACTACAATCGAAGGCAATATTGATACATGGCCAGAACTAAATGCAAATGATGAAGATGTTAATGTCATATTGTATACCTCAGGCAGTACTGGAATGCCAAAAGGGGTCATGCTTACACATTTATCAGTTATTAATGCACTTTTTGGTTTTTATACATTTGGTGAGCTTAGAGGAATAATTCATCAAGAAGAGCTGCTAGATATGGAAAATGCTTCGATTCTCCTTAATGTTCCTTTATTTCATGTGACAGGCTTAATAACTCAATTTCTGTTATCTATGTTGGCTAAAAGAAATATCATACTTATGCGTAAATGGGATGCCACTGAAGCTTTAGAATTGATAGCTCAACATAAAGTAACTAATTTAAGTGGAGTGCCAGCACAATCGTGGGATCTATTAAATCACCCTGATGTTGATAATTACGATTTAAGTTCTTTGACTGATATAGCAGCTGGAGGAGCTGCAAGACCAGAAGAACAAGTTATAAGTCTTAATAAGAAATTTAATATTCCACAAAGCTTTGCTTGGGGAATGACTGAAACAACTGCCATAGGAACCCTTTTAAGAGGAAATGATTATTTACACAGACCCAATAGTGCTGGATTATGTGTGCCTGATTTAACTGATATTCGTATTGTTGATGATGATTGGAACTTTTTAGATACAGGTCAAATTGGAGAGATGGTTTTTAAATCTCCCACAAATACTATTGGTTATTTAAAGAATCCAGAAGAAACGGAAAAAACTTTTAAAGATGGATGGCTTAAAACTGGCGATCTTGGATATTTGGATGAAGATGGTTATATATTTATTGTCGATAGAAAGAAGGCATTAATAATTAGAGGCGGAGAAAACATTTCCTGTCTTGAAGTTGAAAATGCACTAGATAAATATAAAGGAATTGTTGAATCATGTGTTTGCGGAATATATGATGAAAAATTCGGAGAAGTTGTGGGCGCCTATATTTATACTGAAGATCAATTAGACATAGAATCAATAAAAGAATTCTTATCTACATATTTGGCTAATTATAAAGTCCCAGAAATATTTAAATTTACAAATAAGCCCTTACCTAGAATAGCTTCAGAAAAACTAGATAGAGTTGGAATTAAAGAGTTACTTTCTAATGATTAATGGCATAACAAAAACAATATATATAGTTGAAGATGAACCAGATATCAGAGAAACACTTGCTTACAATTTAAGCCAAGAAGGTTTTAAAGTTTCTGAATTCTCTGATGCAGAATCCTGTCTAAATAAAATTCAAAAAAAGAAACCTGATTTACTTCTTCTTGATTTAATGCTTCCAGGCATGTCAGGTCTCGATCTATGTAAAGAAATTAGAGCAGATATAAACTTAAAAAATTTAGCGATCATTATGCTTACTGCAAAGGGAGAAGAGGTTGATAGAATTATTGGTTTTGAACTTGGAGCAGATGACTATGTTACAAAGCCTTTTAGTGTTAGAGAATTAATATTGAGAGTTAAAGTGATACTTAAAAAACAAACAGAATCAGTAGAAAGTGATGAATCAATAGAATTTGGGCCAATAAGACTAAATCTTGATGCCCATGAAGTTTTAATTAACAATGATGAAATTGTTCTTACAGCATTAGAATTTAAGCTTCTTAAACATCTAATTAAAAGAAGGGGAAGGGTCCAAACAAGAGATCAGCTACTCGGTGATGTCTGGGGCTATAGTTCTGAAGTTACAACAAGAACTGTTGATACTCATATAAAAAGACTCAGAGAAAAACTTGGTACAGTTGGTGACTATATCCAAACTATAAGAGGTGTTGGTTATAGATTAAATAACCAAAGCTAATGCGTTCATTTTTTTCAAGAATAAGAGTTTCTAGAATCTTTCTTCTTTCCGTTACTTTTTTAACTTTTGTTATTTTTTTTATATCTACTATTTTTTCTACTTTTATTTATAACAATACAAAACAACAACTTATAGAATCATTGTATATACAAGCTAAATCTATTAATAAACTGATTCCTTCGATTAATGGTAGTTCTTTAGAAAATTTTAATGTGATAGCCAGTGATCTTGGTGTTGAAGGTCGTAATAAGGATAAATTAAGAGTAACAATAATAAACGATAAATGGACTGTTATAGGAGACTCATTTATTTCAAATGAAGCACTCAGTACTCTTGAAAAGCATTCTCCAGAAACACGAATAGAGATCAAGAATGCTTTATTAGGAGATTATGGAACTGATACTAGAATAAGTAATACAACAGGCGATGAATTAATTTATGTAGCTATTTTAAGAAATCCTGATGACTTAACAGAAGGTTTGATAAGAGTTGCCCTACCTTTCAATTACTACACCTCAATTTTTAATTTTTTTATTTATCCATTTATTATTCTCTTAGTTCTAGTCATAGCTTCTTCTAGTTTCTTATCTTTTAATGTTCAAAACGATCTAAGAAATAATCTTGATTCTTTATTACGTAATACTCAAAAAGCCCTTAAGGGAAAGAGAATAAAAGAAAGTTTAGGCAAAAAAGATACTCAAATTGGTTCAATATCAGACGCTGTAAATGATATTTCAATTAGATTAAATAATGAAATACAACAAGCAGTTGAACAGAGAAAGGAATTTGGTAATGTTTTGGACAGCGTTAATCAGGGCGTGATTATCTTTAATAAAAACTTTAAAGTGCGTTTCTCGAATGATATAGCACTAGAAATGTTTGGAAAGCATCAATTTTTTCTTAATGAAAAAATTAAATCAAAAAAACTTATAAAAATTAATAAATTATTAAAAACAACAAAAGAAAATCTTTCCGCAGAAAGTGAGCTGTCAATTAAACTGGCAGGAGAAGATAAAAATTTCCTTCTTTCTGCAACAAAAATGGAAACAACCAATGAATATATATTGGTTATAAACGATATCTCCTCATTAAGAAAATTAGAAGAATTAAGGAAGCAATTTGTTACAGATATATCTCATGAAATTAAAACACCTATTTCTGTTATAAGAGCTAATTCTGAGACCTTATCTAGTACTGGAGCCATAAAAGATCCTAAATTAGCAGAGAAATTTTTAAATTCAATACTTAATAATTCAGAAAGATTAAGTGAAATGTTAGATGATTTACTTGAACTAGAGAAAATTGAATTTGGAGGTTTAGTCTTAAATAAAAAGAAGTTTAAAGTTAGCGATCAAATAGAATTAATTTTAGATTCTCAGCAAGCATTAGCAGATGAAAGCAATATAACAATAACAAACTATATTGATAAAGAAATTTCTCTTAAAGTTGATAAGGACTCATTTACAACAATATTTTCAAATTTGATTAATAACTCAATTAAATATTCTAAAGATAAGGGGAAAGTAGAAATAAGAGGAATAGATAAAAAAGATGCATTGATAATATCAATTTCTGATAACGGGCAAGGCATAGAAAAACAAAATCTAAATAAGGTTTTTAATAGGTTTTATAGAACACCAAAAGCCCGCGCTAATACAAAAGGTACAGGATTAGGATTAGCTCTTGTTAAGCAATTGGCTAATAGAATGAATGCGGAAGTAGCAGTTGAATCTAAGATAGGTAAAGGCACGACATTCTTTGTTACATTCAATACTAAATAGTAAAATTATCTTATGAATAGAAGTGACTTAATTAGATTAACAATATTTTCATTTTTTCTTATTTTGATTCTATTTTTTTATTACAACATTGGGTTTTTATCTTTTAGCAATGCAAATGTTGATGAAAAGCTTCCTGCACCAGTAAAAGAGAAACAAATTATAAGCTCTGAAGATATTGGTTCTATAGAAAGTGCAACTAGATTAACACTAGGCTTTGAATTAGTTGGAATAAGAGGCAATAACCCGGAAAGCACAATAATTATTTTAGAAAAAGATAAATATAGACTTATAGAACAAGGGTCAAATGTGACTTCTCAAATCGTTTTTTCTCATGCCGATGGTTCTAGGGCATACTTTTTTGATGGTAAAAACTATACTTTTCTTGATATTATAGGATCAGATAAATCTTTTGATCAGAGTAGAATAGATCTAATACAGGAATAATATGTTTTTAAAGAGATTAATAATAACAGTATTCTTGTCCCTAACGCTCACTGCGCAGGACCAGAATATCTTCTATAAAGATGCGGATATAAAAACATTTGCTCAAGATATAGCATTACTTACTGACAAAACTATTATTTTAGATCCTAGAGTAAAAGGTCTAATAACCATTTATTCAGATGCACCCTTGAATTCAGAATCTATCTGGGAAGTATTTCTCTCAACAATGGAAGTTCAGGGATATAACGTCTTAAAGGATGGGGATATATACAGAGTTATACCATCTCAAGAAGGGGTAAAGAATTTTTCTGAAGACGGTTCTTTCGAAGGTTCTATAGGCTCAGAAGTTATAAAACTAAGATTCTCTAGTGCTAAAGACATAGTTAGCGCTGTTAAGCCTATTGTGGGAGTAAGATCATATATTGTTGCTTTAAATAACGATAGAGAGGTTTTAATAGCTGATGATGCTGATAATATCAGGCGAATAAAAGACATTATAAGGAACTTAGATTCTGAACTAGATACAAGTATTTCAGAATTTAAACTAAATAATTTATCAGCAATTGAAGCTCTTAGATTAATAAATTCACTAAAAGCAGATCCTAATACTAGATTTGATAAATTGGCTGTTGCCACTTTCCAGGGCTCAAATAAATTAATATTTAGCGGGCCTTTAGAAATAGTAATTAGAGCTAAGAGGGTGCTATCTCAATTAGATTTAGATAATAATTTAAATGAGAATACAAAGGTTATTTATCTTAATTATTCAAAAGCTGAAGATATATTAAAAATTCTTACAGATGTTTCAGCATCATTTAATCAAGAACAAAACGTTGATTACAAGACTGTTATAACCTCTCATGAAGAAACAAACTCTATAATTATTAGATCTAACCCTCAAAGCATTAGGACTCTAACCTCAATAGTAGAGCAGCTTGATATAAGAAGGCCTCAAGTATATGTTGAAGCAATAATAGTTGAAATTTCTGACGAATCTGCAAAAGCTTTAGGTGTTGATACGATTTACTCTGGTGAATCTACTGGCAATACACCAATTGCCTTAACTAGATTTCCAACAACAACAAGTCCAGATTTATTATCAATTATAGGTTCGGCTGACGATAATACTGATATTGGATCTTCTGCAGGGGCTGCTTCATCAATTCTAGGAACAAGAGGTTTTGTTGCAGGTTTAGGTAATCTTACAGATGGAGAAGATAATTTTGCTGTATTGCTATCTCTCTTAAGAGAAGATCAAAATTCTAATATACTCTCCACGCCTTCAGCTGTTGTAATGGATAATGAAGAGGCATCTTTACTTGTGGGCCAAGAAATTCCAATTACTACTGGAGAATCCTTAGGAGCAAATAATTTAACACCATTCAGAACTACTGCTAGAGAAGAAGTAGGGGTTAAATTAGAAGTAAAGCCACAAATTAATGACTCTGGTTCTGTAGCGCTTTTTATAAGACAAGAAGTTTCAAGTATTGCTGGTGCACAGCTTCCAAATTCTAATGACTTAATTACAAATAAAAGAGAAATTGAGACCACTGTTTTAGCTGATAATAGAGAGATATTAGTGCTTGGAGGACTAATAAGTGAGGATATACAAGAATCAGTTAATAAAGTACCTCTTTTAGGCGATATACCTTTATTAGGTAGGCTTTTTAGGTCATCTGCAAAGTCAGTTCAGAGAAGAAACTTAATGATCTTTCTTCGTCCAACTATTCTTAGAGATGCTTTAACCACAAAAGATTTATCAGAAGAAAAATTTAATCTAATCAAAGCAAAACAAATTCTAAGAGAAGAAGAGCCAGAAACTGATTAAATATGAATCTTCCTTTGCCTTATAGCTACTGCAAATTAAATAAAGTAGCAATTACAAATAAAAACAAGCATTCAACTCTTCATGTCTGTGGAGAATTAAAACCTAAAATTTTATCTTCAATTCAAAAATTATTTGAAGATACAGTAGAGAAAAAAATATATACAGATGATGATTTTGAGAGTCTTTTAACAGAGCTATATACCGAACAAACAGAGGATTTAGATTTCTCAGAATTAGATAATTTAGATTTAGCAGATATAGCTAGCTCAATATCTCCTTCAGATGACTTGTTAGATGATAAGAACAAGGGTCCAATAATAAAACTTATAAACGCAACAATTACTAAAGCTATTAAAGCCAGAGCTTCAGATATTCATCTTGAGCCATTTGAAAATAAATTGAGTATTAGATTTAGAGTCGATGGAGTTTTAAGAGAGGTTCTTCAATATCAAAAGAATATAACTCAAATGATCATTTCAAGAATAAAGATTATGTCTAAGTTAGATATATCAGAAAGAAGACTTCCTCAAGATGGGAGGATCTCAATATCAATTGGAAAAAAAGAAGTTGATCTTCGTGTATCAACTTTACCTTCCTCATTTGGTGAGCGTGTAGTACTCAGAATATTGGAAAAAGATAAAACACATATAAATTTAAATGACCTTGGTTTTTCTACAGATACATTGGAAAGTTTTAAAAAAGGCCTATCTAAGACAGAAGGAATTATCCTTGTAACTGGGCCAACAGGATCAGGAAAAACAACATCTTTATATGCTGGCCTAAAAGAAATTTCTGATAGATCACAAAATATTCTAACCATTGAAGATCCAGTAGAATATGCCCTTGATGGAATAGGGCAAACGCAAGTTAATAATAAAACTGGATTAAGCTTCGCAAAGGGTTTAAGAGCTATTTTAAGGCAAGATCCAGATATTGTTATGGTAGGCGAGATAAGAGATAAAGAAACAGCTGAAATCGCCATTCAGGCAAGTTTAACTGGCCATTTAGTCTTATCAACAGTACATACGAATAGTGCTGTTAATGCGATTACCAGATTAAGAGATATGGGTATTGAGCCATATCTATTGTCATCAAGTTTAGTTTATGTTCTTTCACAGAGATTAGTAAGAAAGCTTTGTGATAAATGCAAAATAATTGATGACGATCCAAAGAGTTTAAAAATTCTCGAAAAATATAATATTAATGATGCTATATATAAAAGTTGTGATTGTGATGAATGTGAACATACAGGCTTCAAAGGACGTTTAAGCATTGGAGAATATATTTTAATGGATGAAACAATTAGTGATTTGATCCATAAATCTGCTTCAGAGAATGAAATAACTGAATATGCCTACTCAAATAATAAAAAACTATTTGAAAATGGATTGCTAGCATTAAGAGATGGCAAAACTTCTTTATCAGAGTTGCTAAGAATAACAGAAGACTAATGGCCACATTTAAATACTCAGCATTTAATCACCAAGAAAAAAAGATTAGTGGCTATATAAATGCAGCTGATCAAGTAGAGGCAATGTCTCTATTGCAAAATAAAGGCTTAAATCCATTATCTATCACTGAAAGTGAACAAAAAAAATCTAATATCAAAGTATCAACAAAAGATTTATCTATTTTTACTAAGCAAATGGCCGCATTGCTTTCAGCAGGAACACCTTTAGAGAAATCATTAGAATTATTAAGCTTCCAATCAACTAATACAAAACTTTCTCAAGTCCTTTTGGTCATTATGGAAGATGTTACAGAAGGCAATAGCTTAAGTTCATCTATGAAAAAATTTCCAAAGATATTTGATGAAATATACACTTCGACTATCTATGCTGGAGAAACATCAGCTGCATTGTCTGAAGTATTTTCTGATTTAGCTGAATATCTAGATAAAGAAACAAAAATTAAATCTCAAGTTACTGGAGCTCTTGTATATCCAAGTATCCTATTCTTTGTTTCATTAGCAGTAATTTATGCTCTTCTTACTTTTGTATTGCCGCAAGTAGTTGAACAATTTGTTTCTTCAAATGTATCTTTGCCTTTATTAACACAAGTCCTTCTTAGCTTCTCAGCTGTATTCCCTTATATAGTTTTCTCTTTGCTAGGTTTGATGGGAATTTGCTATTTTCTCTTACAATCAAATTTTCTATCAATAAACTTTAAATTAAAGGTTTCAAGAATGTTCTTAAAATCACCTCTTTTTGGAGAGATTATATTATTTGATCAAACGGCTAGATTCTGCTCCTCAATGAGATTAATGACAAAAGCGGGCTTAAATACTATTGATAGTCTTCATATTTCAAAAGATACCTTCAAGAACAAGTATTTAAAAAACGAAGTAAGTATTGTTGTTAATAAAGTCGTTGGTGGAACATCGATCAGCCAAGCTTTTTCTCAGTCAAAAATTTTTCCCAATGTTTTTCAGCAATTACTCAGTTCAGGAGACATGGGAAGTCAAATAAGTGAAATGTTTGAAAAAATTAAAAATTTTTTAGATCAAGAGGTTGAATCTAGAAGAACGGTATTGCTTACTCTCTTGCAACCAATTGTAATATTAACAATGGGAGTATTTGTAATGCTTATTGTTTTGGCAATAATGTTGCCTTTATTACAAATGAATAATTTAATATTCAATATATGAAAAAATTACTTAAAAAAGGTTTTACTTTATTAGAACTTCTAATTGTTATTGTCATACTAGGATTACTAGTTTCTCTTGTCTCTATAAACTTTCTTCCAACATTAAGTAATGCTTATGTAGAAGTTGCAAAACAAGACATTGCTAGACTTCAGCAAGCTTTAGTTATGTTTAAGATTAGTGAAGGATCATATCCAACACAGGAACAAGGTTTAAGTAGTTTAAAGGAAAATCCAGGCAATCTTAAAAGGCCTGGGAAGTATCCTTCTGGAGGTTATATAAATAAACTTCCAAAAGATCCATGGGGTAATGATTATGTTTATATCTACCCAGGACAATACGGTGAATTTGACATTATCTCTTTAGGCGCTGATGGACAACCTGGTGGAGAAGGAGAGAATGCAGATATCGGAAACTGGACTGAATAAAGGCTTTACTTTACTAGAAATAATTATTGTTCTAACAATAATTTCAGTTGCTTCTACTTCGTTTTATCTATTATTAAGACAACCGGATCCAGAAGAAAGCCTAGAAGATAGAATTAATTATTTTCGTGAAATAAGTCTATATACAGGTTCAACTTATGCCTTTTCAAAAGAGTCTATAAATATATACGCCAATAACGAATGGGTAAGATTAGAAGAGTTTGATTCTGATTATGTGTCAGGTTATCAAGATATAAATGGCAATAATAAAGAAATTAAAAAAAATGAAATGTATTTAATTATTGCTCCTGGCCACGAAGTATCATCAAAAAAATTAATGCTTAATAATGGTGAAATAATTGAATTTAATTAATTTTAAAAAGGGGTTTAGTTTATTAGAAGTTGTTATAGCTCTTCTAATAATATCTGTTACTTTTTTAGCTTATAGCCAATTAATAGAACAAAATTTAAAAGCACAAGATATGAAACAAGATTATCTTGATGAATATCAATTAAAAACTAATGTTTTAACTATTTATACTGCCAATCCAAAAATTGATGGCAATCAGATTCAAGAACTCCTTAATTTAGATTCAATTTCTGAGAAGCAGCTTAGTCGTTATAACGCTCTTGTAGAAATAGAGATTGAATTTAAAAATGATTCTAATGCGTACACAATCAAAATTATTAAATGAAAATAACTAAAGGCTTCACTCTAATTGAAATTTTAGTTGCTCTATTAGCAGCATCTATCATATCCATTATGTCTTTTGAGTTCCTATCTAATAGTGTTTTTTTAAAAGAAAGAGTAGATGCAAACATAAAAAGAGATTCAGACCATATGAATACAATAAATACCATACGCTTAGATTTAATGCAGGCTGTACCATTCGATATGAAAGATCAGAATGGTCGTGAATTAGAAGTATCTTTTATAGGAAATTCATTAGATAGAGTTATGACTTTTGTTTCTTTAAGCACTAGTGATCATTTGCAAATCGCCTCAAAATTAAGAAGAGTTATTTACTTATATGAGGATAATCAACTTATAAGAGTTACTACATTATCGAATAAAGAACAGGTAGAAATCTCTCGTAAAACTTTAATAAGAAACGTAGAAAATTTAGAAATTCGTTTTGGCGAAGAATTAGATGAAGCAGAAATTGATTGGCCAAATTTAAAGCATAATTCAAATATAAAATTCCCCAAGTATATTTTTTTAACTTATGAGATAGAAAACTCTATCCATAAACAAGTATTTAGCACATTCAGATGAAAAAAGGCTTCGTTTTAATATCCACTCTAGCTTTAATAGTCATTTTAAGTTTTCTAGTACTAATAATAAGCAGAACCATTTATACAGATACTTTAAAAACAAGCGTATTTGCTAATTCTATAGAAAAACGCATTGAACTAATTAATACAGAGAAATTGCTTATTGATATTTTAATAAGTAATTCAGATAGATTAAGAAACGTAAAATTAGGAGAAGGGGAGCTTAATTTCATTATTAACAGTAAAATTCCAGATTTAAGAATTGAGCTTACTGATTTTTCAACTTGTTTTAATTTAAATTCATTAGTAAAGCCATTCAGAAATATTTATGTAAAGAATGATTTGCATGGGGAGCTATTTAAAACTTTCTTAAAAGTAAATGAGATTGATAGCAACAAACATAGAGAGTTCTTAGATCTTTTATATGATTCACTTGATAGCGACAGCCTTCCTGAGTCTTTTGGAGCTGAAGATTTATTCTATGTTGCAAATGATAATCTATCACTAAGCCCTGATCAGCTTTATATCCATAAAAGCCAAATAAAGAATCTTTCATTTCTTAGTGATAATGAATTACTTCAAATCTATCCAAATATATGCGCTTTACCTAATACAGATTTATTTTTTAACATTAATGGTTTAAATGAAAATAATTATTTAGTTCTACTCTCAATATCTCCTGATTTGTCGCTTAATGATATAGAAAAAATAATAATAAATAGACCTCCAGAAGGGTATACAAGCTATCAGAGCCTTATCGAATTATCAGGCATTAATGAAGATAGAATTAATAAATCTCTTCTAATATACAAGCCTGAATACCTCCAGATTCACTATACTTTTAATTTAGAGGGACAATTTTTTCATTTTTACAGTGTAATAAGCCTAAAAACAAGAAATAATAATATTATTCATCGGAGCACATCATTATGAAGATATTTATTTTTGCTAATACCTCATTAGATTCTGGGCATTTAATTAATGAAGGCAAAAGTAAAGTAGTTAAACTATCAACTCTTAGAGACTGTAATGATGTTTTATTTGTTCTGCCAAATGAATTTTTAAGCTACATTAAGCATACGGCAGAACTTAAAAATAAAAAGAATCTTCATGCTTCAATAATTAATTCTATAAATACTATTGGAATTGAGAATCAGTCAGAACTAGAAGTCCTCGAATGCAATAACTCCAATGAGAATTTTTTTACAATAACTAAAAATAAATTAGAAAGACTTAAAGACAGGTTTAAGCATATTGATTCAAAAATAAAAATTACTTCAGACTTATTGTTTTTTAGAGAGTTATTTAAAGCAAATATAGGTTTTAATGAATCAATTTTTTATGAAGAGGGCGATAGTTTAGTTAAATTAACTAAAAAGGCTTTTGATCTTCTTGATAAAGCCGATGAGAAAATTAGCTATAAAACAATTGACGATCTTAATTTAGAAGTTGGAGAGGCAGTAACTTTTCATGAATTTGACTCTCTTAATATTCAAAATATATTTAATTTCAATGCCAGCAAGAAATTTATTTATGCGGGTATTTCTTTAGTTGTATTACTTAATTTAATTGGTTTATTTAATATTTTTTCCAATTGGAATCAGGTAAAGAAAATGGATCAGACATTATCTGAGCTATATCTATCAATTTACCCAGATGAAAAAATTGATTCAATTAAAACACAAATTATTGAAAAAATTGATTTATTGCAAAATCAATCAAATTCAACGACAGCAAAAATTACAGAACTAATTTTAAACATATCAAAAACTACAAAAATAATTGAAATTACTTATAAGAGTGATTCAAAGAATTCTTTAAATATTAAATGCTTATTTAAAAATGAAGCTGAAGAGGAGATATTTATAGCTCAACAACAAAAAATTAATAAAAAAGTATCAGTGATTGGCAGAACAAATAGCAAAGATTTTTTGCTTACAGAATTTAACTATGAATTATAAATTATCAAAAAGAGAACAGATGTTATTAAAAGTGCTGGGAGTAATTTCCGTTCTTTTCTTAATTTATTTTATAGAAATGAGAATAATTTCTAATCTTACTGAATCTAGAGAAGCTCTTTCTAATCAAGTCCAAACATTTAATGCTTCTAAACAACAATTATCACAACTTAAAGATTATGAAGACAAAATTAGAAATAAGTCTTCAATTGCTATATTTACTGATCATTTAGATGAAAAAAATTATACGTATCAGAACAAAGAAGATCTTTTAGAAGTTACAATGTTATCCGAGACTAATTTAATTGAATTGTTAAATTTTATTAATAATGAAGGAGTAAACATTACTTCAATAAAAATAAAATTAGTGGATGAAAATAACCTTACACTGAGTATAGATTTTGATAACTAGAGTTTTAATTGGATTACTTATTATTGTCCTTCTATTGGGGCTTTCTTTGGTTATGATTCCAGTTGATTCTTTGCTAAAAAGGGCAGCTGGTTCATCAGGACTTACTTATTCTCTTGCAGAAGGAAACCTATTTAAAGGCAGAATAAATGATATTTCATATAAAAGTTCAATAGACTCGGCTCCACTTAATATAGGTGACTATAATTACAAAGGCAGCCCTTTATTAACTGGTTTCAAAGTAGCTTTTAATGCGGATGATAACAGCACTGAAGGAACTATTAAGATAAATTTATTTAATGGTAATTATCGCATTGAAGATTTCACTACCGAAGCACCATATACAACTAATGGTTTAGGTGTACTTGACGTAAAAGTTCATATTGATCAAATGACAATAAAGAATGGAATGTGTAATTCTATTGAAGGAAAATTATCGTTATCAAATGATTCATTTGATGAGACTGTAAGTGGTGATGTTCGTTGTCTTGAAGACAGTGTATATGAAGTAGAACTTTTAGACTCAAAAAATAATGAAATGGGGTTAATGATTTATAGGCCTGGTTTTATAGATTTAGAAATAGAAACAGCTATTCTTAAATCAGATGTCTCAATCTTCCTAGGCAATAGAATGGGATTTACAATTCCCCTGTAATAACTTTTCTTACCAATCCATCTGAAATACTTGAAAAACTATTCTCTATTGTTTTTGCACCAATTTTAGATAAGAAAAATAAATAGATTTCTGCAGCTATAGGAACAATATCAATTCTGTCTTTTGGAATTTCAAATTTTTGTACAAGAATATCTTCATCTAGACGATTGTAATTATCAATGAGATTCTTTAGATCCTCTACATGTATTAAGCCTTGATGATCATTTGCTTGCATTATTGCTCTTAAATTGCCTCCTAGACCAAATGTCGTAGGTATCGGAGTAAATTCTTCTAGCCAACTACCAAATTGACTCATTGCCTCATATCTTTGATCCTGATTTAAATTAAGAAGTCTGACTGCGCCAAGTTGAAAAGACTCATAATGCATATTTGATTTACTGTTTATGCATACCTCAACACTTCCTCCACCAATATCAATTACTGCAGAATCTTCTATATCCTTATTAAAATTTACAAGTAATGATGCTTCTTGCTTGCCAGTAAGTATTTTTAGATGAATATTTTCTTCTTCTAATTTACTAATAAGCACATCGGAATTCTCAGAGTCTCTAACGGCCGAAGTTGCTATGAAATATGTTTGCTCAATATTTCTTTCTTTAAAAATCTCTGAATACCTAATCAGCAAGTCTATTAATTTATTAATAGTTGATTCTGATAATTCATTTTTGCTAAAAACATCACGTCCGAGTCTTAAAGGTTCTCTATAGTACTCAACAAGTTCAAAATTTTCTGAATTAAAAATCTTATACTTAACAGCATTAGACCCAATATCGACAATAGAAATTTTCATTTAATTAATCTGAAAAGGGAGCCAGAATCTTATATTGTTCATAAGTTAAATTATCAAACAATACTCCTTCTATGTAGCAAGAATATTGGCCCAAATCTTCTCCCCATTTAGGTGGTTCAAGTATCTTTTTATGTTTGTAATCAAGAGTATTAAGTATGTAGCGAAGCGCACTTAATCTTGCAATCATTTTATTGTTAGCATTAATTACCACCCAAGGAGAGCTTGCTCTAGCAGTGACATCAAACATCTGATTTTTATATAAGGTAAAAACATCCCATTTGTTTACCATTCGTTTATCTGAATCAGATAATTTCCAATATTTGAGTTTGCTGTGTTTTCTTGCTGACAATCTTCTTTTTTGCTGATCTTTATCGATAGAAAAATAAAATTTAACTACTTCTAGACCACTCTTTATGAGCTTATCCTCCCACTTATTAACATTATTCATAAAATCTTCGTATTGAGATTTTGTGCAGTAACCTAATGTTGGTTCTGTTAAAGCTCGTGTATACCAAGACCTA
>CAYFES010000010.1:0-19319 GCA_964342225.1 uncultured Gammaproteobacteria bacterium | reverse complement strand
GAATGGTGGGATCCAAATGGCAAATTTAAGCCACTACATCTAATTAACCCTCTACGTATTAGCTATATAGAAGAAAAAATTTCGATTAAGGACTTAGATATTCTTGATATAGGCTGTGGTGGCGGTATTTTGTCTGAAGCGCTAGCAAAAAAAGGAGCAAACGTAACAGCAATAGATCTAGCCGATGGACCGCTAGAAGTTGCAAGAATAAGACAGAAAGAATCTAAACTTGATATCAGGTATGAGAAAAAAAGTACCACAGAACTGATTGAAGAAAAGATTCAATATGATGTTGTTACTTGTTTAGAGATGTTAGAGCATGTGCCTGATCCAGCTGAAATAGTTAAAGATTGCGCCAAATTAACAAAAAATGGAGGTCATTTGTTTTTCTCAACAATAAATAGAAATTTAAAATCATTTGTTTTTGCAATACTCGGAGCAGAATACATTCTAAATATACTGCCTCAGGGCACACATGAATTTGAAAAACTCATAAAGCCTTCTGAATTAAAAAATTATGTTGATGGAGCTAAACTAGATTTTGAAGAAGTAAAAGGAATGTCTTATTTACCTATTTTTGATATCGTCAAGCTTACTGATGATTCATCTGTTAATTACATAGTTCATGCAAGAAAAAAATAGTGCAATTTTATTTGATTTAGATGGGACACTTTTGAACTCAGGCCTCACGTTTCATAAAATTGTGAATCAAATAAAAGAAGAAAATAATCAAGAAGAAGTTCCATTTGAAAAAGTGCGTAAATATTCTTCAAGGGGTGCAAGCCTAATATTAAGAAATTCATTTCCTGAAGCAGATGAAAAAAAATTAAAAGATCTAAAAAAATCTTTTTTAGATAAATATTATGAATTTATGTTAGATGATATTTGCCTCTATGAGGGTGTAACTGATTTAATGGATTTTCTAAAAAATAAACATATTCCATGGGGAATTGTTACCAATAAATCCGAAAAATATACAAAACCAATAATTGAGAAACTAAGATGGCATGAATTAACTGATGCTGTTATATGTCCTGAAGATGTGTCTGAAGGCAAACCTAATCCTGAAGGTATTATTAAAGCATTAGATATTCTTAATGCATCAAATACAGAATCATACTATGTAGGTGATCACGAAAGAGATATAGATACGGGTAAAAATGCCGCAGTTAAAACTATTGCATGTACTTATGGTTTTCATGAAACTGATCCTCACTCTTGGAAAGCAGACTATATAATTAATAAGCCTATTGAATTAACTAACATCATCTAATGCAAGTACCAAATTTTCAGCCAACTCCAAATCTATTGAAAGATAAAAAAATCTTAATTACGGGGGCTGGTTCTGGTATTGGAAGACAAGTTGCACTCGATGCTGCAAAGATGGGAGCTAATTTAATCTTATTATCAAAAGATGTAAGTAAGCTTTATTCTCTGCAAGATGAAATAGTTGCAAATAAACTTATAGAGCCTCTTGTCGTAGAACTTGATTTTCATAAAGCTAAGGAAAAAGATTACAAAACACTGGCTGAGAATCTTTATGAAAATTATGATGAGCTTAATGGTTTAGTTCACGTTGCAGGGATACTTGGATATTTATCTCCTCTACTGCATACATCTCTAATGCAGCTTAAAACTGTTATGCAAATAAATTTTGAGAGTAATTTTCTTATTACTCAACTAGCCCTACCCCTTCTTCTTAAAGCTTCAAACCCATCAATAATATTTACTTCATCTGGAGTAGGAAGAAAGGCAAGAGCTTTTTGGACAAGTTATTCAATCTCGAAATTTGCTATTGAAGGCTTAATGCAAAGTCTTGCTGACGAGTATGAAAAAGAAATGAGAGTAAACTCTTATAATCCTGGGCCAACTAGAACATCAATGAGAGCGCAAGCATTTCCTGCTGAAGATCCTATGACATTAAAAACACCCTTAGATATTTCATCTGATTATCTATGGTTACTTTCAGATGAGTGTAAGCAAACTGGTATTATGTTTGACTATCATGAATGAATTAATTGAAGCATTAAAAAAAGGAGTAGTAGTTATTACTTTTAAAAAAATTGATACAGGCGAAATAAGAGTCATGCCATCCACACTTAATTCTGATTTAATGCCTGAAAGCAATTCTATAGCCAATATATCTGCAGAAAGTGAAACTATAATGGTATGGTCACTTGATAAAAATGCCTGGAGAGACATAAGATCAAATACAATTATTGAATGGAGAGTGGAGCATGAATAACTTTATTAAAACTTCTTTTTTATTTTTGATGTTATTTGTTTCGTATGACCTTGCGGCTAAAAGTTTTTCAGTCATGGCATTTAATGTTGAAAATATGTTTGATAATTCAGACGACCCTAATAAAGAAGACGAAACTTATCTGCCTGTTTCAATGAAAACATCAAAAATACACATCAATAACTGTAATAAATTGAGATATCAAAGCTGGAGAGATGACTGTTTAAAAATGGACTGGAACGATGAGGTTATTGACTACAAATTAGGTGCAACTGCAGAAGTTATTCTATCTTATGGTAAACATGGTCCAGACATTATTGGATTTCAAGAAATAGAGAATATCAATATTCTCGAAAGGTTGTTTAAGCTTTTAGAGCCTCATGGCTATAAATATTATGCTTTAGTTGAAGGGAATGATAAGCGTGGTATTGATAATGCCTTTATTTCTAAATATAAAATCCTTAGTACAAAATTGCATCAAATTAAATTTACTGGAGCTACAAAAGATCAAATAGGTGATACACGACCAATCCTTGAGGGTGTGTTTGAATTAGGTAAGCATGATATTTCAATATTTAATGTTCATTTTCCTGCTCCTTACAACCCGAGATTTATGAGGCAAGATGCTTTCAAAACTCTCAATGAACTATCCAACAAAAATTCAAGAGTAAATATTGCTCTTGGCGATTTTAATGTAACTTCAGCTGAAGATGCTGAAGCAAACCTATATGGAAATTTTAATGCGGATTGGTATATTTCACATTTGGACCAATGTATAAAATGCATAGGAACTAATTATTATTTCCAAGAAGATAGATGGTCTTTTCTAGATGCGGTAATGCTTAAAAAAAATAGAAATTCTAAATTTATTGAAAATAGTGTAGTGGTTATTACAGCTGATATTCATACTAGGGATAATGGAAGTCCACTACGTTTTAACGCAAAGGGACTTTATGGTGTTTCAGATCACTTTCCAGTAGTGGCAGAAATAGAAATCTATTGAATCTTTAACAAATTTTGCAATTTCCTAACTTCATTTTTTGAAAACTTTTTCCAACCACCTGGCTTAAGATTGTCTGGCATAAAAATCGGACCATATCGTAATCTAATTAAACGATTTACTGTTAATTTTTGAGAACTCCAAATTTTTCTTACTTCTCTATTTTTCCCTGTAAACAGACAGACATAAAACCAATGGTTTTTCGATTTTGAAGTCTTTTTTACAGCTACTACGTCAGAAAATGAGGATTTCTCTCCATTAATATTTACACCTTTCATGACATTCTCAAGCTTTTTATTAGTCATATCACCATAAACTCTGCAAAGATATTCTCGATCTATTTTGCTGCTCGGGTGAGAGAGAAAGTTTACAAAATCTCCATTATTCGAAAATACTAATAATCCTGAAGTGTTAACATCAAGCCTTCCAACCATGATCCATTTTCCTTTTTTTCTTGGAGGTAGATGACTAAAAACACTATCATTTTTTTCAGTTGGTACATTTGAGCAAACTTGTCCAGTTGGCTTATGGTATATCAAGACTTCCGTTTCAGGACAAAGATCAACAATATGATCCTCCCCATCTATAGTAAGAACATCATTATCCTTCACAAGATCAATATGCTTAGCTTTTTTTCCATTAAGAAGAATTACTTTTTCTTTAAATAAGTTTTCAACACTTCTTCTAGACGCAAATCCAATATTTGCTAAATATTTTGAAAGTTTTTCTCTAAGATTTTGGAGCTTCTTGCTCAATTGAATCATCCTGTAATGTTAATTCTGGAGATATATTTTCAATCTCAGGAAGATCAGGCAAGACAGGCAGTTCTTCTAAATTTTTCATTGAGAAGTCATCTAAAAACTTTTGAGTTGTGATGAATAAAGCTGGTCTTCCAGGTACATCACGATAGCCCTTTATCTTTATCCAACCTTGGTCAATTAATAATTTAATAATATTAGTGGCTACATTAACGCCTCTAATATCTTCAATGTCACCACGAGTTACAGGTTGCATATAAGCAATTATTGAAAGTGTTTCTAAAGTTGCTCTTGAAAGCTTAAGAGGTTTAACTTCCCAGAGTTTTGCTATATCTTCAGCAGATTCATGACTAATCTGAACTCTATAGCCACTTGAAACTTCAACTAAATCATAAGCTTTGTCTCTATATTCATCTTGAATTTGTTGAATTGAATTTATTACCTCAGATTCTTCTTCTTTAGAGTTTATATTTAACAATTCATGAATGTCTTCGAGCGTTAAAGATCTATTTGAAGCAAGAAAAAGTGCCTCGATTCTATCTTTTATTTTCATTAATGCATAACCTCCTCAGAATTCTTAAAGTATATTTCACCGTACTGTTCAGCTTGGACTATCTCAACATAACCTTTCCTATTTAATTCAAGAGCTGCGGCAAGAATAACAGAAACAGCAAGCCTAGATTCTCCTTTTAAGATAAGCTCAGGCAATGAAATAAAATCTCTTTCTTTTAAACTATCCAATAATAATTTTGACTTGGATTCGACCGTAATATTCTCAAGTGTGACTTTATGACTAGTTAGCCTAAGCATCTCATCAAGAAGATTTCTTAAAGCAAAAGATAAATCATTTTTATCATAATTAATTTTTGCTTTTGGAAGCTGAAATTCAGGAAGCTTTGCAGATGCTGGGAATATATCTCTATCAACTCTTGGCAAAATATCTATTTTTATAGAGGCTTCTTTAAATCTTTTATACTCCTGCAACCTTCTAATTAGTTCTGCTTTTGGATCGGTTCCATCTTCTTCGTTCTCTTCTTCTCTAGGAAGAAGTATTCTTGATTTTACTTCTGCCAGATATGCAGCCATTGCAAGGTAGTCACCAGCTAATTCATATTCAAAGTCTTCCATCATCTCAATATAAGCAATATATTGGTCTGTTATCTCAACCAGATTGACTTCGAGAATATCAAGGTTCTTTCTTTGTATCAGATACAATAAAAAATCCATTGGTCCAGAGAAAACATCTAAAAGCAACAACAACGCTTTTGGTGGTACATATAAATTCTCAGGAAGTTGATCTACAGGAGATCCCTTAACTTTAGGCAATTCTATTTCATGCGCAGCTTGCATACACTAGATATTGTATATAAAAATGAAAATAAATACTAAATATTGTGTTTTTTGCTAATATCATTTTTTTCTCTAAATACTTATCAAGTAAAAGAGAAAGTTAAAGCCTAATAATGTAAAATTGTCTGTTCGACGATTTAAACAGAACTATGTATATAACTGATAACAGCAGAATCCTTTCACGCGAAGAATTACCTACGCCTGAAGAAGTAATAAATGAAGTTCCTTTAGATAAGGAATCTTCTAAATTAGTTTTTGGTGCTAGAAGGAATATTAGTAGAATACTTCATGGGCTAGATGACAGAATAATTGCTGTAGTTGGACCATGTTCAATTCATGATCCTAAATCAGCAATTGAGTATGCAAATCTCTTAAAAAAATTCTCAACTGAAGTAGAAGATGAAGTATTAATTGTAATGCGTGTATATTTTGAGAAGCCAAGAACAACTATAGGTTGGAAGGGCTTAATAAATGATCCGAGATTAGATAATTCTTTTAAAATTAATGAGGGCCTAAGAGTTGCAAGAAAATTACTTAAAGATATTTCTGATATTGGATTACCTACAGGCACAGAATTTTTAGACCTAATCTCACCTCAATATATTTCAGATTTAATAAGCTGGGGGGCAATTGGTGCAAGAACAGCAGAAAGTCAGGTTCACAGAGAGCTTACCTCTGGCCTTTCATGCCCAATGGGTATAAAAAATTCAACTAATGGCGATCTACAGGTTGCTGTAGATGCTATGAAATCAGCCAAGTATCAACATGTATTCTTGGGGACAACAAAACAAGGAAAAGTAGCAATATTTAAAACTTCAGGGAATGATGATACACATATTATTCTTCGTGGAGGAGAAAAACCTAATTATGATGCATCCGATATTGAACAATGTATTTCTAAATTAGTGGAAGAAAAGACGAATATGAATTTAATGGTTGATTTTAGTCATGGTAATAGCCAAAAAAACCATGGAAATCAAAAGATAGTATGCAAATCAATTGCTAAGCAGATCGAAAAAGGCAATAAGCATATTACTGGAGTGATGATAGAAAGTCATTTAAAAGAAGGTAATCAAAAGATGTCAGAAAGTCTTGAATATGGTAAAAGCATCACAGATTCATGCATTTGTTGGGAAGAAACGAAACAACTTATTAAAGAATTAGCAGATTCAGTTAAAAAAAGGAGAGAGATTGGATAAAAGCCTTAAATTTGATAGAGAAGTGGCAGAATCAATTGGTGTTGAATCTGCAATAATACTCAATTGGATTAAAGAGAGGGATAAAGAGAAAACAATAAAACTAGTTGATGCTTTTAAAGAGTTCTCATTTTGGAATGAAACAGATCTAATGTCCCACTTAATAAGTCTTGAACAAAAAAATTTAATTAGCTTAGATCTTGATAAAAAAACTATATCTAAAGCGGTAAGAAATAAAAAGAAAAATAACCTTCAGATGAATAAAGTTCATGAAAAATCTCAAATAAGTAAAACATGGAGACCTTCAGAAGATGTGACAGAGATATTGACTAGAGCTGGCATGGACAATGAATTCTTGGAAAAGTTAATTCCTGAATTTGTTATTTATTGGTCTGAAAGAGCTGATGTTCTAATCTCATATAATTCAAAATTTATTGAGCATGCTAGATTAAAATGGGCCCAACATTCAGCTGAGATTGAAACTAAAGCAGATCCAACTGTTATCTCTGATGATTGGCAACCATCGCAAGATTGTATAGACATTATTCAAATGGCTGGTATAGATAATAATTTTGTAGAAGAGTCTCTTCCTGAATTTAAACTCTATTGGAAAGAAGATGGAAGATCTTCTGTTTCATGGGACAGTAAATTTATTAATTTTATAAAGAAGAGAGCAAGTTTTTTTGATGGTTCATCAGGAAAGCAGAACAAACCGTCATTCAACTGGTATAATCCTTATGAAGACGAGAAAGAGAAGAAAAAATCGAATAAAGAAACTGTAGAAAAGTTAAGAAAAAAACATAAAATTTAAACAACTATGAATAAGAAAAATTTAAGAGCATCTGCATTTATTCTGGTAATAGCTATTGCTTGGATGATTTCAGGATTTTTTGCCCCAGGTGAGCCAAAAGTCTTTGAGCCAGAAGTTAAGAATCAAAAAGTTATAACCATTAATTCGATTGCTCAAAACTTCAGTTTACCTATAACGGTAAAGGGTGAGTCTCAAGCTTTTTCAAAAGTAGATATAAAAGCTCAGACTTCAGAAAAAGTTACAAAAATAAACTTCTTGGATGGTGATTTTACAAAAAAAGGGCAAGTAATATGTGAGCTTGATTCAGGCCAAAGAAGAGCCAACTTTAAAAAAGCAGAGATTGACTACAATTCAACTAAAGAGCTGAATAAAAAAGGTTTAGCTTCACAATCTGCATTAGTAACTGCTGAAACTGTCTATGAAACAGCAAGAATTGAATTAAGTAGAACAAAAATTGTTGCTCCATTTGATGGTTTTGTAGAAAAATTAGCAAAAGAAGGTCAGTTGATACAAAACGGACAAATGTGTGCATCAATAGTTTCATTATCTCCATTGAAAATAGCTGGAAATGTTTCAGAGCTTGTAGTTTCTAAGATAAAAAAAGGGCAAAGAGCTGAAATTAAATTTATTTCTGGAGAAAAGTTTGAATCTATCGTTACATTCGTTAGCTCAACTGCTGATCTGCAAACAAGAACATTTAAAGTAGAAAGTGAGTTAGAAAATAAGGATTATTTAATAAAAGATGGGTTAACAGGAGATCTAATAATCTATACAGATCCTGTAAAAGCACATTTTGTTCCTACTTCTGCATTTCTTTTGGCTGCTGATGGTGATGTTGCTCTAGCAGAAGTAGTTGATGGAAAAATTAATATAGTCACAGTTCAAATCTTAATCGACACAACTGAAGGTGCCTGGATAACTGGTTTACCTGAAACATCAAAAGTAGTTGTCAGCGGTCAAGGGTTTGTTAAACCGGGTGAAGAAGTCGATTTTATTGATAAATAAAAATGGGTATCGTACAAACAGCCGTCTCAAAATTTAGAACTACACTTCTAATAATGATATTCCTTATAGTAATGGGGATAATGGGTCGTGCTGCAATGCCTATTGCTTCAAACCCAAATATTACTTTCCCATGGGTTACAGTTTCTGTATTTCTTGAAGGTGCTTCACCAGAAGATATGGCAAGGTTAGTTGCAAAGCCAATTGAAAATAGATTCATGAAGCTTGAAGGAAAAGAAGAAGTAAGATCTATAAACTCTGCAAGCTTTACCAATGTACAAGTCCAATATGATGTTGATTATGATATTGATCAAGCCATTTTAGATGTAGAAAGAGCAATAAATGAAATAAGAAATCAATTACCTCCTGAAGCAGAAGACCCTAGAGTAAGTGAGGCAAGAGCTGATCAAGATTTTCCAATATTATCCTACAGTGTATATGGATTTTCCGATTTAAGATCTGGTTATTTTATTGCTAAAGATATTCAAGAAAGATTTGAAAAAGTACCTGGTGTTTTGACCGTTGAAATTGGTGGAGTTCCAGAAGAGCTTTTAGAAGTAGAAGTTTCAAAATCAAAATTAGAAAGTTTGGGAGTCAGTCTTTCAGAAATTGGAAATGCAGTTAGATTTAATAACGTTCTGATTCCTGCAGGATTCCAAGATACAGGTTCAGGAAAATTTGCTGTAGAGATACCAAGCCTATTTGAAACAAGAGAGGATGTTTATAACCTTCCAATAAAATCATCTGGATCAAAGGTTGTAAAACTTGGAGATGTAGCTGAAATAAAAAGAACATTTAAGGATCCAACAACTTTCTCACGTGTAAATGGTTATGATGCTATTTCAATTTCAGTTAGTAAAAGAGTTGGTTTCAATGAGCTTGATATAGCTAATAAAGTAAAAGCAGAAGTTGAACAAATTCGCGAAGACTATCCAAGCAGCCTTCAAATTACTCCTAGTCTAGACACTACTAGATTTGCAGATGACATGGTTAATGAGCTTCAAGGTAACATAATTACAGCTGTAATCCTTGTTATGGTTTTAGTTGTTGCTACCCTTGGATTAAGAAACGGTCTTATTGTTGGAATTGCTATACCCTTCTCATTCTTAGTTACATTTGGAGTCTTACATTTCTTTTTAGGTTATGAATTTAATTTTCTTGTAATGTTTGGAATGCTTCTTGGATTAGGGATGTTAATTGATGGTGGAATTGTGATAGTTGAGTATGCAGACAAATTAATTGATGCAGGACAAGACAGAAAAGAAGCTTATACGAATGCTGCAAAAAGGATGTTTGCGCCAGTATTTGCCTCTGTATTAACTACACTAGCAGCTTTTTCTCCTTTGATGATCTGGCCTGGCATATCAGGTAAATTCATGAGGTATTTGCCTATAACAGTATTTGTTGTATTAGCTGCATCACTTGCTTACGCATTAATTTTTGCTCCTGTAATTGGCTCGCTTCTTGGGAGAAGAAAAGGTGATTCTGACAGAAGTAATGATAGTGATGACACCTTTTTAAAAAGAAATTATAAAAAAGCTATTAATTTTGCAGTTAAAAACCCACTTGAAACTATAACTTACACATTTTTAAGTATGTTTTTAATTCTTGGCAGCATTGTCCCGAATTATGGTAAAGGCTGGATCTATTTTCCAAATGTTGAGCCTTGGCTTATAACAGCAAATATCCAAGCTAGAGGTAATCTTTCTCCTTATGAATCACGAGAAATAGCTACTGATGTAGAAAGTAAGTTAATTGATGTAAAAGGTGTCGACAGCTTATTTATTGATGTTAGAAGTTCTAGTTTCGGTGGTGGAGATGGAATAGGTAGAGGATATATAGTCATTGAAGATCCTAAAACTCTTGATATATCAGGTTGGGATGTACTATCACTTGCTAGAAATGCTATGACTGATATTGGTGGATATAAAATGAATATTAGAGAAGTTCAAGAAGGTCCTGGCCAATTTACTGCACCGGTTGAAATACAGCTATATAGTGAAAATTTAAGTTTAATTGAAGCTAAGACAAAGGAACTTAGAGAATGGGTTGAGAATAATATAGAAGGCTTCACTGGCGTTGCTGATACTTTGCCTAAATACAAGATAGAGTGGAAACTTGATGTTGATAAAGAAAGAGCATTTCAATCTGGAATAAGTTTATTTGATATTGGGTCTGCAGTTCAAATGGTTACATCTGGAATTAAGCTTGGGGAATATCGACCTGATGATTCTAATGAAGAGATTGATATCAGAGCAAGATTTGAAAAAGATAAAAGAACATTAACAAGCTTAGATGAAATAACGGTCAATTCTAGAAGTGGTGCAGTCCCAGTTTCAAGCTTTGTAAATGTAGAAGCAAGACCAAATGCTGCAAGCTTAACCAGAAGAGATGGAAAATTCTTTCATGAAATAAGTGCTATCAATAAGCCAGGTTATAACCTAAATGCTGAAATGGCTAAAGTGCAAAATTGGATAGATGAAACTAATTTTATAGAGTCAGGCATGGAAGTTAAATTTGGTGGTTTAGTTCAGCGTGGGGATGAAGCTACAGATTTTCTAATTACAGCATTCTATGGAGCATTATTTTTGATGTTTATTATTTTAGTTACTCAGTTTAATAGCATTACCCAACCAATAGTTATACTTATTTCTGTCTTATTCTCTACTGCCGGAGTGTTTCTTGGTTTGACTATTACTAATTCAGAGCCATCTACCATAATGGTGGGAACTGCATTAGTTGGCCTCGCCGGAATTGTTGTAAATAATAATATTGTCTTAATTGATACCTTTAATAAGATGAGGATAGACTTTCCTGACAAATCAACTCAAGACCTGATAGCTGAAACTTGTATAAGAAGATTAAGACCTGTTCTGCTTACAACAGTTACAACTATATTTGGGCTTATATTCTTAGCCTCAGGCTACAGTATTGATGTTATAAATCGAGAAATTTTTGAAGGCACATCAACAGTAAAATGGTACCAAGTATTTGGTATAGCTATTTGTTCAGGTCTAGGTTTCAGCACAATTATTACTTTACTTGTAACTCCATCATTCTTAATGGTCCTTGAGAACATGAGAGATATAAGAGAGAAAGGAAGATCATTTGTTTTATCAATTCCAAACAGAATAAGAGGAAGGTAATGGCAAAATTTGAAGAATCTATTAAAGAGCTAGAAAAAATAGTTAAAACTCTAGAAGAAGGAGAGCCTAGCCTAGATGAATCATTAAAAAAATTTGAAAAAGGCATTTCATTAATAAAAGTTTGCCAAAAAGAATTAGAGTCTGCTGAAAATAAAATTAAAGAACTAACTGAAGATGGCGAAACCAAACCTTTCACCGAAGATACATCTGAATAAAGATAATTTTGAATCTTTGCTCCAAGAGAGAGTGAATAATGAGATCTCAAAATATGTTATCAATACGAATGAGATCGATGAATCAATGCGCTATGCCTTATCAAATCCAGGTAAAAGAGTAAGGCCTTTGCTAGCTTATCTAGTGGGTGATGTTCTAAATTTAGATTTAAATAAGATAGACGGTACTGCATCTGCTATTGAAATAATTCACACATATTCTTTAGTACATGACGATCTACCCTGCATGGATGATGATGACCTTAGAAGGGGGCAACCTACCCTACATGTAAAATACTCTGAATCTACTGCCGTCTTAGCTGGGGATGCAATGGCTTCACTAGCTATAGATATAATATTGCAAGACTCTAATTTGAACAGCGATCTCAAAGTTAAATTATTGCAGTTTTTAATGAAAACAATTGGTCCTGAAGGAATGATTCTTGGACAAATTCAAGATATTAGTTTTGAAACTACAGATGTTAGCGAGGAAAAGATAATAAAAATGAATGAATTGAAAACTGGAGCTCTTGTTGAATTTAGTATGCTGGCTCCGGTAATTATTGCAGGAGAAGATACAAAGGAATGGAAAAAAATTGCTAAAAGAGTAGGAATAACATTTCAATTAATTGATGATTTACTAGACATACAAGAAACAGAAGAAAAGCTTGGAAAAGCTGCAAAAAAAGATAAGAAAAAAAATAAAAAGAACTATCCGATATGTTTCGGAGTTGATAAAACAAGAGATAAGATTAAAGAATATCAAAATGAAGTAGAAATGTTCCTAAGTGATATGAATTTAAGTGATCGTCCTATTTCAATTTATATTAATAAGCTTTTTGCTAGACAAAAATAATGAAAGTTTTTAAAGATTTTCCAACTGAAAGGCCTGTCACTAGCTTCTTAGATAATATTGAGTCTCCAGAAGATTTAAAAAAACTTACAATTGACGAGCTTAAAGTTTTAGCAGATGAATTAAGAGAATATTTGCTTTATTCAGTTAGACAAACAGGTGGACATTTTGGTGCTGGGCTTGGAGCAATAGAGATTACCATTGCTTTGCATTATCTGTTAGATATGCCTTCTGACAAGATTGTTTGGGACACTGGGCATCAAGCATACCCTCACAAAATATTAACTGGGAGAAGAGAAAAGATGCATCTCATGAGAAAGATTGATGGTCTTGCAGCATTTCCATCTATTAAGGAGTCTGAATTTGATGCTATGAGTGTTGGACATTCAAGCACTTCAATTAGTGCAGCTTTAGGTATGGATGAAGCCTCTAAACATCAAAAAAATAATAAGAACATATTTTCTGTCATAGGTGATGGTGCAATGACAGCCGGAATAGCATTTGAGGCTATGATGCATGCAGGACACTTGAATAATAATTTAAAGATTATTCTTAATGATAATGATATGTCCATATCAAAGAATAAAGGTGGTCTCTCAGACTATCTTGCTAAAATATGGGCATCAAGATCATATAAAAAACTTAAATCTAGTGGTAAAAAAGTTCTTAAGAATCTGCCTTATGGGCTTCACATTACAAGAAATCTTAAAGATGGGATTAAGTCTGCAGTGATGCCAGGAAATTTATTTGAAGATCTAGGACTTCATTATGTGGGACCAATAGATGGTCATGATATTCCACTTTTAATAAAAACAATTAATAGAATGATGGAAAAAAATGAGCCATATTTGCTACATGTTATTACAAAAAAAGGTGCTGGTTTTGAACCTGCTGAAAATGAAAGAATTAAATTTCATGCAATCTCAAAAATAGAAAATACTCCAGCTCCTAAAAAAACTAAATTCCAAGATATTTTTGGAGATTGGTTATGTCATAAGGCTGAACAAGATAACAAATTGGTAGGAATAACTCCTGCAATGAAAGAAGGTTCTGGGATGGTTAATTTTGAAAAGGAATTTCCAGATAGATTCTATGATGTGGCAATTGCTGAACAGCATGCTGTTACATTTAGTGCAGGAATCTCTTTAGAAGGCATGAAGCCTGTAGTTGCTATATATTCAACTTTCCTTCAGAGAGCTTATGATCAATTGATTCATGATGTTTGTCTTGAGAATTTAGATGTAACTTTTGCGTTAGATCGTGCAGGTATAGTTGGAGAAGATGGGCCAACACATTCAGGAAACTTTGATATTGCTTTTATGAGGGCAATTCCTAACATAGTTATAGCTACACCATCAGATGAAAATGAGATGTGGCAAGTTTTAAATTCTTGTTATGAACATAAAGGGCCTGCAGCAGTCAGATATCCTAGAGGTTCAGGAAGAGGATCAGAAATAATAGATAAAGATAATAAGTTTGAGATAGGTAAAGCTAAAAAAGTTCTGGATGGTGAGAATTTATGTATCTTAAATTTTGGCGTTCTTTTAGATAGAGTTGAATTATTAGCAGAGAACAATAATTTTGGACTTTATGATATGAGGTTTGTTAAACCAATAGATATTCAGGCTTTGAAAGATATAGCAGATAAATATGATCGAATAGTTACTTTAGAAGATCATACAATTATGGGTGGTGCTGGAAGTTGTGTTGCAGAACATCTAAATATAATTGGCATGAATAAAAAAATTCTTCATCTTGGTCTTGAAGATAGTTTCCCAAAACATGGATCGAGAAATGAAATTCTTGAATTAAATGAACTAGATGCAGTCTCAATATCAGAAAAAATACTAAATTTTATTAAATAGACGTAAAGGGCTCCCAACCATCTTTGATATATTCAATTTCTTTATCATTTTCATTTAATACTTTTACTTCTGCGCCCTCCTCTATCTGGCCAATTAGTCTTATTGACGAATCTAAAGCTAATATTTCATTTTTAAATTCTTTTTTTGCAGTAAAACAAAGCACATAATCATCACCAGCAATTAAATCATCTTTGTCGGTTATATAAATATCTTTATTTAGATTAATTGTTGCTCCTACATTAGATAAGCTACAGATTCTTTTTAGGTCAATCAATAAACCATCTGAAACATCAATGCATGCACTAGCTAAGTTTGTTAATTTAGGAATTAGATTATTAGGAAGCTTAGGTTTGAGATAATGATTTATATCATTATTATTTTCTCTGTAATCAATTAAGCCTTTTTTTCCTCTGCCTAATAAATCTGAAATAAATATTAGATCTCCGATACTTGCTCCCGTTCTTTTAAGTAATCTATCTGGTGCTTGACCAAAAGCAGTCACACTAATATTGAGCTCTCCTTTAGTTAAATCTCCTCCAATTAAATTAACGCTGTAATCATTATTAAAATCACTTAACCCCTTAGAGAAGCTTTTAAACCAATTATCGTTTGGTTCTGGATGTGTTATTCCTAATAAGTATCCTGTTGGTCTACCTCCCATTGCAAAAATATCTGAGATAGCTACTGCAATAGATCTATATGCAATGAAATATGGGTCTAATTCTTTTGGAAAATGAACTCCACTAACAGAAATATCTTTAGAAGTAATTAATTTATCTTTTATTTCTATTATTGCGCAATCATCGCCAATACCCATTGGATATTCTGATGATTTGACAGATAGAGCTTTTAAATATTTATCAATAAAATAGTGTTCTTTTTCCACTAAGAAGGGTATCTTTCTAGCAGACCAGCTGCCCCCATACCTCCACCAACACACATAGTGACAACACCAAACTGCTTATCGCGATTTTCGAGTTCTCTAATCATATGTCCAGTTAATCTTGATCCAGTCATTCCAAATGGATGTCCTATTGAAATAGAACCGCCATCTACATTTAACTTATCCATTGATATACCTAACTCATCTCTACAGTAAACTACTTGAACAGCAAATGCTTCATTAAGCTCCCATAGATCTATATCATCAATATTTAGTTTGTACCTTTCTAAAATTTTTGGAATTGCAAAAACAGGACCAATCCCCATTTCATCAGGAGCACAACCTACTGTAGTAAAGCCTCTAAAATAAGCTTTTGGTTTTAATCCAAGTTCAAGTGCTTTTTCTTCAGACATTACTAGCGTAACTGAAGCGCCATCAGATAATTGTGAGGAATTTCCAGCTGTAACACTGCCATTTTCTGGATCAAATACAGGATTAAGAGCTGCCAAACCATCTAATGTCGTTGTTGGTCGATTACATTCATCTTTGACACATTCAGCATCAACAACTTTCTGCTCTCCAGTCTCTTTATTGACTAATAACATCTGGGTTTTCATTGGGATAATTTCATCATCATATCTTCCGGCTTCTTGTGCTTCTGCTGTTCTAAGCTGGCTCTGAAGTGAATACTCGTCTTGTGATTCTCTGCTTACGCTATATCTTTTTGCTACAACTTCTGCAGTTTGTCCCATAGGAAAATAAATACCAGGCTCATTTTCATTAATTTTATCGTTAACAAAACCATTCATATTCATAACTGGCTGTACTTGAGTAATTTGTTCAACTCCTCCAGCTATAATCGTGTCGTAACCACCTGCCATAATTTGACCTGCCGCCATTGAAATTGTTTGTAATCCTGATGAGCAATATCTATTAACTGTTGTACCGCTTGTAGTTATTGGTAGCTTCGATAAAACTACTGCGTTTCTACCAATATTATGTCCAGTTGGTCCTTCTGGATTTCCACAACCCATAATAATATCTTCAACTGCATCTACTGGTAGATTTGGATTTCTATCTAATAATGCATCAATACAGTGTGCAACCATATCATCGCCTCTTGTCATATTGAGTGTTCCTCTAAATGATTTAGCTAGGCCTGTTCTTACGCTATCTACTATTACAACATTTTTCATTATTTACCTCCGGAAAAGCTTATTTTAACTTCTTTTCATCATTATTTAAATCAAGTTTTTTATACCATGATGGAATAATATCTATACCGAGCTTCTCAGCTCTTTTAAATAAATAAGGAATTGTAATTGGAGAGAAAGGTAATACCAAAAGAATACCAAAGCCAGCTCCTTTTAAAATTTCTCTTAACTGTTTATTTGCTAACTTAAGATAGAATTTATTATCTGTCTCAAGGTACATAAAAAAGTTATCTAACATTTCTGTGTTAGCTTCATTTTCTTCTCTTAGAGCATTGATTAAATTCTCTAAGTATTTGTTTATAGATTTAAATTCCATTTTTTAGTAAAAAAAACCTCCGCCTAAGCGGAGGTTTTATTTTAATTAATTTCTTATGTTTTAGAAGTTATATTGAATTGATATGCCGCCATTCATTGGTTCTTGCATATAAAGGTTATAACCACCTCCATTAGCTGCAGAACCAACAAATCCACCGACAACAATTTCTTTATCTTCTATATTATGCATATAAAAATCGACCATCCATTTACCGTCGGGAGAACGATAAGTAAGGTCAAAATTCATAAAGTCGAATTCATTAATAAGCTCGTGATCATTCTCGAACACAGTTAGATAGAATTCGCCTCTGTAAATGTAATCAAGTCTTGCAGTAAGCAATCCATTCTCATCATTCATAAGGTCATATTCATAACCCATTGAGTATGATAATTCAGGAACACCTGGCAAACTTCTTCCAGAGAGATCTTGGATAATAAAGCCTGTATTTGGACAATCTGGACCAAGTAACGAATTAAAGTATTGATTACATGTGTTGCCCAATGACCTAAATATTGGCCCAACATCTGTCATAGCCATGACTGTTCCACCTGGATAGGTAGTAAATGTACTTTCATCTACAGAACCAATTCCATACTGATTTCTAGGGTCAAAATCTTGATAACCTTTAAGCTCAGAACTATTAAGTGAACCAACCATATTAAATCTTGAGTGTGCGTTAGGTACTAACAACATTTCCCATTCAAAACCAGTAATATCAACATCAGAGTTAAATGTTTGTGCTGCTAAACCAATAATTTTGCTTAACTGCATACCGCTAACTCTGTTGTAATACCATGAAGTATTCAAAGTTAATGCTCCATCCATGTAACTACCTTTAGTACCAAGTTCAAATACATTGTGAACCTCAGGATCAACTAGTGATGCATTTGGACCTGGCAGTAAGTTTGATGTTGGATTAAATCCACCAGACTTAAGACCTCTATCGAACTTAGCATAAGCAAAAGTATCGCCAAACTTTCTGTCCAGAATTACACGTCCAGTAAACTCAGAAAGATCTATTTCCTGATCTGGAGGAGTTGGATATCCTTGTAAAGTTCCGTTATATCCAGCTAATGATTGAGATATATCTGCTAAACCAGAGAAAACGTTATCAGTCTTAGTGATTTCGTTAAATCTTAAACCAACAGTTAAGTTAGTTACATCATCTATTTCCATAGATGCCTCAGCAAAGATACCGAAAGTATCATTTCTGGATCTGTTCCAAGATTGGAAAACTTGCTGCCACTCAGGTAATGCAGGAAGAACTGGGAAAAGTCCAGCTCCTAATGCTCCAGCTATACCAAGTGATTGAACAAATCTAACTGTATTTGCAGCTTCATCATGTGATGCGCCTACACCAGCAACTGTACCAGCGCCAAGTACGGCAGGCATCTGAGCTGCTTGTCCAACTAAATATTGTTGAGCTAATACAACACAATCTCCTGTAGGATCAGTACACAGTCCTTGTGCAAGAAATCCTGGAATTAGTGCAGCAATCTGTGCTGGAGTTGTAGGATCAGTAGCTACATAATTAATCGCAGCGTTTGTTACTCCAGTAACAATATTTGCTTCAAGATTTGCTCCATATCCTGAGAAGTATGATGCCCAGAATCCTAAACCACCATAACCAGCTAGGTCAGGATACATACCACCAACAGGACCTTTACTTACATCTGAGTAGTATTGGAATCCTGGTGAACCAACACGATAGTTAGTTATACCGTCGATATTAGAATGATATAAACCACCTGTACCATTGATAGGTCCGTCAAGACTTGACTCTACTCTAAATTCAAACTGACTTTCCTTATAATTAGACAATGAAGCATCAGCTGCTACATCGCTATTGAATGTGCCTTCCATGCCAAATACATTAGCTCTAATTGGACCCATTCTGTAATTTCTTGTTGAAGTATAACCATTTAATGATTGTGTATGGTCATACTCTTGTTCGTTATTAGCAGCAACGAAGAAGAATGTATATTCATCACTAAATTCATGCTCTACAACTAAACTATTACTCCAGTCATCTCTCATTTGTTGAGGTTTAAATGGAGTATTAACCTTATCTAATTCTTGATAAAGAATAGCACCATCGTCAACACCTAATGAAAGATCAGGTAATACGATACTACCTGGATAGTTAAGTGTAATGTAATCGATAGATGAAAAAGCTGAAACACCAGTAAATGGTACGCCCATTGTAGGAACGCCATCACCCCACTGGTCACAACCTATAAGTTTATTCTTGTTACATGCCGCTCTTTGCACTCTGACTCTTGAATCATGCTCTTCGTTATGCATCATAGTCAAAGTCATAGATGTTTTATCGTTAACATCCCAGATGGTCTTCAGTCTTACACCCAGATATTTTCTGTCGTCCATATCTGTATTGTCGAAAGTGTTAGTTATGTAACCATCTCGTTCTGTCGATCTAAAAGAAAATCTAGTTCTGAAATTAGAACCAGCAC
>CAYFES010000009.1:0-19721 GCA_964342225.1 uncultured Gammaproteobacteria bacterium | reverse complement strand
CTATCTTACTATCTATCAATACTGCAATAAGTAGAGCTGGTTCAGATCCTTTATTTACCCATGCATGATTAGTCCCTCTTTGAATAACAACATCATTAGGCTCTAAATCAACCTCATCATTATCAACTAAAAGAGTTACATTACCTTTTAAAAGAATTATGTAATCAACAGTTTCAGTTTTATGCATTGCTGGATGTCTTTCAGTGTCGACTCTTGTATGCGCTGCTCCAACTTGTGAAAAGTTATCATGAGCTATCTGATCCATTGCTTCTTTTGGCACTCCTTCAGGTAAAGGATTTATCTGAAAATATCTAAATTTTGTTCCATTTTCTGGTGGACACAATAGAATTTCAGAATCTGCTCTATCTATATCATCTGTTGATGTAACCGATTCTCCATCAGTGTTCCATAATTCAAACAAGCCTCCCACTTCTTCACCAATACTTCGAGCTGGAGGGCCATCTAAAGTTATTATGGATTTACCATTTTCGTCATGTCCAGTAACTATTCTTCTCATAAAAATCTCCTTATAATGAGTTTATGAAAGCTAACAGAATTTTTCTATTACTTTTAGTTTCTTTTTTTTCATTTACTCAAGAAGAAAATTCTGAAGATCCTGATACAGATACGGATTTTATAACCAGCAATGTTGGTTTACCTAGTGTGGATGTCAACTCTAGATCATTCATGATTACAAGAACCGAAGTACCATGGGATATTCAAACTGAAAAAGCATTTATAAACTCAGATTCAGAAGCGCAATCAGAACGAGTAGCTTTATTTGGTGACACACACGTACATACGACCTATTCATTTGATGCTTATTCTTTCGGAACAACAGCAACTCCAGATGATGCATACAGGTTTGCAAAGGGCGGTATAGTGATTCATCCTGCAGGTTTTGAAACCCAGTTAAAAAAACCATTAGATTTTTATGTTGTAACAGATCACGGACTATTTTTAGGAATAGTAAAAGAAGCTGCTACTAAAGGCACTCGTTTATATGAAAACGAATCAAGTAAGACTGTAAGAGATTTGAATGTTCCAGAAAATTTAACCGTTGATTCATTAGAGCATAGATCTGGCACATTTCTTGGTTATGTATTTGCTGCAAATGCCGCAGTAATGCAAGGAAAACTTGACCCAAACTATTTAGTACAAATTTCTAGAGATGCATGGGAAGACATAATAGGAGCTGCTGACAGACATAATGACCCAGGAAATTTTACAACTTTTGTTGGTTATGAATATACGAGCTCAACAGATGCAATGGATAATTTGCATCGAAATGTAATTTTTAGAGGAGATGGTAACAGATATCCAGAATTACCTTTTTCTAGAGTTAATTCACTTGATCCGGAAGATCTATGGGATTGGATGGACGATCTAAGAAACCAAGGAATAGAAAGCATGGCTATACCTCATAATTCAAATGGTTCTGGGGCTCAAATGTTTAAATTAGAAGATTTTGATGGCAATGAATTTGACTCGGAATATGTATCTAAAAGACTTAGAAATGAGCCTATTGTTGAAATTACACAAATTAAAGGAACTTCAGATACTCACCCAGCACTTTCTAAAAACGACGAATGGGCAGATTTTGAAATCATGCCTTGGAAAGTTGCAACAATGGCTATTTCAAAAGTAGAGGGAGGGTCATATGTTAGAGAAGCTCTTCTAAATGGCTTAAAGCTTGAAGCAGAAGAAAAAGGGAATCCATTTAAATTTGGGTTTATAGGTTCAACAGATGGACATACAGCAGCATCATCTTTTAATGAAGAAGATTATTTTGCAAAAGTTGGACTTCTTGACAGTACAGCTGAGTTAAGAGGATCAATTCCAATAACAACTCAAGCAATAGTAGATAGAGATCCAACTAGCCAAATTACAGGTGGTGATTTCTTTATAGAAGCTGATGGTAAAAAATATGTTAATGCTTCATCTATTTCATATGGTGCTTCAGGTTTAGCCGGTGTTTGGGCAGAAGAAAATACAAGAGAGAGCATTTATTCAGCGCTCAGAAGAAAAGAAGCTTTTGCTACAAGCGGACCTAGAATCAAAGTTCGTTTTTTTGCAGGTTATGATTTTGATAATGAAATGATTAACAGTAAAGAGCTTGTAAAACATTTGTATGAAAAAGGACATTCTATGGGGTCAGATATTCTTAACACCAGTAAAAAATCAGAACCCGAATTCTTTTTATGGGCTATACAAGACGCTGATAGCGCGCCATTGCAAAGACTTCAAATCATAAAAGGTTTTGTAAAGGATGGAGAACTAAAGGAAATTGTTTTTGATGTTGCATGCTCTGATGATCTTCAAGTTAATGAAGGAAACTATAGGTGTCCTGATAATGGAGCTGAAGTTAATGTAAAAGATTGCAGTTTTGATAGTTCAGTTGGAGCATCAGAATTAAAAGCTTTTTGGAAAGACCCAACATATGAAACAGGTGAACGAGCTTTCTACTACGTAAGAGTTTTAGAAAATCCTACTTGTCGTTGGTCAACATGGGACTCTATAAGAAACAATGTAGAGCCAAGATCAGACTATCCAACTACAATTCAAGAAAGAGCCTGGTCATCACCAATTCATCTATTGCCTTAATTAATGAAAGGCATAAAAGAAATATTTATTTTTTTAGTGATAGGTATTCTTTTAGTTTTTATTGATAACTTTTCACAAAACGATAGAAATAAAATTCCTGTTGATGATCAATTATTAACTCAACTTAGCCAAGCTTTTGAAATCCAATTTGATAGAAAGCCAAATGATGAAGAATTAACAAATCTTTTAATTAGTTGGTATGAAGATGAAATTCTTTATCAAGAAGCTTTAACAAAAGGTTTTGATTCAGACGATGAGATTGTAAGAAGGCGCTTAATTCAAAAATACAATGATTTTTTACGAACTCAAGCTTTTAGTTATGAGCCAACTGAAGAAGAGTTAAGAAATTTTTATGAAGAGAATCTAGCTAGGTATATGGAGCCTTTTAATATTTCTTTCACTCATGAATTCTACAGAGATAAAGACAGCAGCGAAGAGGATATATTTTTTTCTGGCGATAGTTTCATAGGTGTCACGGAAATCAAAGTTAATAGCAATTTTGGAGAAGGGTTTTTTCAGAAGATATTAGAAAAAGAAGATAAAAGAATAAGCTCAACTTATGGTTGGCATAAAATTAATGATTTGAAAATATATCCAGAAAAAATAAAAAGTTTTGAGATTGTTAGAGATAATGTTTTAAATGATTTTATGCTTGCTCATAATGCTGAATTATATGAAGCAAATCTTCTAAAAATAAAAGATAAATATGAGCTTATTTTTAACCAGTAAAAAATATTTATTTTTTCTTATATTCTTTTTAGGACAACTATATTCTCATGAGATTGTTGTCTCAAAGATTCAGATTGAAGAATACAACAAATCTAATTATAAAATTTCTTGGATTAGGCCTAAATTATCTAATTTCAAAGATATTAAACTTTCTGTAAATAATGAATGCAGTTCTATAACTAACTATAAATATCAGATTGCTGATAAGAATTATATTTCTAGTTGGGATGTTAGTTGTGGTGAAAATAAGTTGCTATTTATTGAGACGGATGGAATAAAAACCAATGTTGAAATTTTTGTTTCCACTATTAAGGAAGAGGAGAAACTTATTGGGACAATAAACTTAAGCAATAACAAGATTTTTATTGATCAGAAAAATCCATCTAATAATTTTTTTACCCTAGGCGTTTCTCATATGTTTGGAGGCTTAGATCATCTAGTAGTAGTGCTTTTATTTACTCTAATGGCAACAACCTCCATTGGTTTAATAAAGACAATAACAGCCTTTACATTAGGACATAGCCTTACTCTAGGTTTGGCATATTTAGGTGTCTTTTCTGTTAATCAGAGTCCAATTGAAGCATTGATAGCTCTAACTATAATTGCCTTATCTTTAAAATTATTAAATTTGCCAAATCGCGATAGTAATTCTGTGTATATAGCAGCATTTTTTGGTTTAATACATGGGTTTGGATTCTATGGAGTTCTTGAAGAAATTTCTGTAGATGAAAATATTATTGCAAATTTATTCTTTTTTAATGTAGGGATAGAAGTTGCCCAATTCATTTTTATAGGCATTTTAGTAATGTTAGCTTGGATAATAAAAGATCTACTCAAATTTGATTTATATGAAAGAACTAATTTTATAGCTTATACAACGGGTGGAATTGGAATGTATTGGTTAATTGATCGATTATCAGGAATTATTTGAAGGTGCGCTCTTATAGATTATTAATTTTAATTTCTATTATCCTATTATTAGGCTTTGCTCTTTATTTAAATACTTACTACAAATCTTTATTTAATACTCTGGATCCTAAACCTGGAAATGAAACAATAAGTTTTTATAAAATTGAAGAAAATCTAAAAGATAAAACAAATTACTTCACATGGCTTGGCCAAAGCACAATTTTATTAAGTATTGATAATAAAAATATCCTTTTTGATCCAATATTTTCAATGAGAGCTTCACCTTTTAGTTTTGTAGGTCCCAAGAGAAGTATCCCGTTGGTTATCAAGGTATCTGATCTGCCTAGAATTGATCATGTCTTTATATCTCATAATCATTATGACCACTTAGACATGGCTACACTTAAAACTCTTCAGAAAGATAACCCTGATATTGTCTTTAATGTCCCGCTTGGCGATAAAAAATTACTAACATCAAATTCTCTTAATAATGTTAAGGAGTTTAGTTGGTGGGAAAGCGATGAATCAAAAGATCTGTCTATAACATTCATTCCTACAAAACATTGGTCTGCAAGAGGATTCTTTGATAGAAATAAAAGTCTTTGGGGAGGCTGGGTAACAAGATTTAATGAAATGTCTTTTTTACATCTAGGAGATACTGCTTACGATAAAAATTTTCTAGATCATAAAGAGAGAATTGGAGAAATTGATATTGGCTTTATACCAATAGGATCATACTATCCTGCTGAAATTGAAAGTGATATTCATGCAAATCCAGAAGAGGGCGTACAGATAAGCCTCGATCTTAATATAAAAAGTAGCTATGGCATTCATTGGGGAAACATATATTTTTCTCAAGAACCAACTTATGAACCAAGAGATATTATCAAATCTATTTCACTAAAGAATAAAAGAGTTAATTTTCATACGCCATTACCGGGAGAAATTATAAGATTCTAATTGAGAATGATTCTCATCTAGTTTAATATTAGAGCCTAATTTATTTAAGGAAGATCATGAACATTCATATAAAAATTTTGCTATTAAGTTCTTTTCTGCTGCAAAGTATTTTTGCTAATGAAGTTAATATCTACACTTCAAGACACTACGATGCAGACGATATTTTGTATGAAGAATTTACTAAAGAAACTGGTATCAAAGTTAATATCATCTCAGGTTCAGGAAGTGCTTTAATGGAAAGACTCAAATCTGAAGGAGACAATTCACCTGGAGATGTTTTTTTTACTGTTGATGCAGGCAATTTATCTAAATTTCAAAAAGAAGGCTTTTTTCAATCAATCAAATCAAAAAAAATTAAATCAGTTGTTCCTGAAGAGCTTAGAGGTCCAAATGATGAATGGGTTTCTATTGCTAAGAGAGCTAGAGTAATTTTTTATAATCCAAAAAATGTATCTAAGAATGAATTAGAAAATCTTTCTTATGAAGATTTATCTGATCCTAAATGGAAGGGGCGTATTGTAATAAGGAGCTCTTCAAATATGTATAACCAATCATTGGTCGCTTCAATAATATCTAATAATGGAATAGCCGCAACAGAAAAATGGGCAAAAGCATTTGTATCAAATTTTGCTAGGAAGCCTCAAGGCAATGATAGGTCACAAATTTTAGCAGTGGCAAATGGTGAAGCAGATATTGCTATAGCAAATACATATTATCTTGGTTTAATGCTTTCAGGTCGTGGTGGTGAAGAACAAGAAGTAGCAGGCAGCAAGGTTAAGATCCATTTTCCTAATCAAGACAATAGGGGTGCTCATGTAAATGTGAGTGGAGGTGGAATTCTTAAAAATGCGCCAAATAAAGCTAATGCTATAAAATTCCTAGAATTTTTACTTTCAGAAAAAGCGCAGACTCATATTGTTAACAATACATTTGAGTATCCAGTTCTTGATACAGTGATGCCAAATTCTCTTATAGCCCAATTTGGCACAGACTTTAAAATTGATAATACTTCTGTAGCAGATTTTGGAGACCTCAATCCTGAAGCCGTAAGATTGATGGATAGGGTAGGCTGGAAATAAGTTAGCTTCATTATATTTTTGCTATAGTTAGATCAAACTGGATATATTTTAAGGTGTTTAAACTCTCTAATTTTTCCTTTTGGAATATTATTCCTTTACTTACCCTTTTAGTTTTTATAACTCCAATTTTTATAGTTTTATTTAGTTTATTTAACGGTTTTTCTGAAAACATTATTCACATCTATAACTATGTTTTATTTGAATATATCTCAAATTCATTAATCTTAGTTTTCGGTGTATGTATACTTGTTTTCTTTATTGGAATAAGTACAGCTTGGCTGGTAACTAATTATAATTTTTTTGGTAAAAGGATATTTGAATGGGCTCTAATTCTTCCTTTAGCCATTCCTCCTTATATTCTTGCTTATACTTTTACAGGCCTATTTGATACTTTTGGAACTCTTAATAACCTAGCCAGAGATTTATTTTTTTTAGATGAAAGTTTTATTCTTTTTCCTAATGTAAGAAATATATACGGTGGAATTATTGTATTTGCATTTACTCTTTACCCTTATCTCTACTTATTAGCTAGAATGTCGTTTTTAAATCAATCTCAATCAATGATTGAATCTGGAAGAACATTAGGACTAAATAAATTTCAAGTATTCTATAAAGTAGCTTTACCTTTAATAAGGCCAGCAATCGTAGGTGGTCTTATTCTTGTTTCAATGGAAGTTCTATCAGATTTCGGTGCAGTAGATCATTTTGCAATACCAACGTTTACAACTGGAATATTTAGAACTTGGCAAGGAATGTATGACCTTAATAGCGCTATGCAATTAGCATCAATTTTATTAATAGTTATTATGGTTTTTATAGTAGTTGAAAGAGCATCTAGAAGACGAGCAATATATTCTCCACAATCATCAAACTTCAAACCTGCAAAAATAAAAAAACTGAAAGGACTTAAAAATATATTTGCTTTTTGTATTTGTTTGTTGCCAATATTTGTAGGTTTCTTGCTTCCTATTATTGAATTGTTAGTTTGGGCATTTAGTTATAATTCCTCTTTCTTTACGGAAAAGTTTATTCAAGCATCTTTAAATACAATAACAATATCAATTGTTGCTGCGATCTTATGCGCTTTTCTTGCTCTTATAGTTAACTTTTCAATGCGATTAAAAAATAACAGACCATTAAATGCTTTGAGTTCTCTTTTAACGATTGGTTATGGAATACCTGGGCTAATATTGGCTATTGGAATAGTCCAGTTAACGACAACATTAGACAACACCTTCAATATATTCATTACAGGCTCTTTATTTGGATTGATAATGGCTTATTTAGTAAAATCTTATGCTTTATCAAATCTATCAATTGAAGCTGGATTTCATAGGATAAGCAAAAAATTAGATGATTCTGCAAAGGCATTAAAATCAACTGGTTGGCATATGCTATTCAATGTTCATTTTCCTCTTTTAAAAGGCAGCATACTCACAGCCACTTTATTAGTATTTGCTGAAATTGTAAAAGAACTTCCAGCTACATTAATTTTAAGACCATTTAATTTTGACACACTGGCAGTTTCTACATATCTTTATGCTGCAGAAGAGAGAATGTTTGAAGCAGCAGCCCCAGCAATTTCAATTGTTTTGATAGGTTTAATTCCAATAATTTTTCTTTCTCAAATGATTAGGGATTCAAAGCCTGTAAAATAAAACTTATGAAAAAGTTTTTGGAAATAAAAGATCTAACTTTTTCTCATGAAGAAGGTAGTCAAATTTTAAATAACGCTAATTTGGATATTGGTATGGGAGATTTTATATCTATTTTAGGACCATCTGGATCAGGCAAAACTACACTATTGAGGCTTATAGCTGGATTAGATATGCAAGATAACGGATCAATAATTATAGAGAATAAAATTATTGCTGATAAAGAAGTAATGACTCCTCCAGAGAGAAGGAATATAGGTTTAGTTGTGCAAGATAAAGCTTTGTTCCCTCACCTTAATGTAACTAAAAATATAATGTTTGGCATAAGAGATCTAAAAAATAGAGAACAGCTAACCTCAGAGATTATGAAACTATTTAAAATTGATAAACATAAGGATAAGTATCCACATGAACTATCAGGAGGAGAGCAACAAAGAGTAGCATTAGCTAGAGCTTTAGCACCAAAACCAAAGTTATTGCTCCTAGATGAGCCATTTGATGGTCTTGATAAGAAACTTAAATCTGAACTCCATAATGAAGTAAAGAAGATAGTAAAATCAAAAAAAATTACGGTAATAATGGTATCTCATGATCAAGATGAAGCTGCTTTACTATCAGATAGGGTCTTAGAGATAAGAAACGGCAAAATAAGTTAATCCATTTTAATTCTTATCGCTTCTATTAGCTCACTTGCTATTAAGCTCTTTGAAAGATTAAAACTATCAGCAGATGAACCATGTATTGCTACAGCTAACTTACAGCTTTCTACATGATTAATGCCTTGGGATATTAGGCTTGCAATTAATCCTGCTAAAACATCTCCAGTTCCAGCAGTACTAAGTTTAGAGCCTCCATCTAGACACCTATAAATATTTTTTCCATCAGATATAAGAGTTCTATAGCCTTTTAGAACAACAATAGAGTCATATTTGTCATTTATGCTCTTAATAGAATCAAGTCTATTGTCTTTTACTTCTGAAGATTGAACTCCCAGCAATCTGGCTGCTTCACCTTCATGAGGTAATAGTATTTTAGTTTTAAATGAATTATCTAATTTTATTTTTTCAATATATGCAGCATCCAATATTATCGATAAAGGTTTATCTTTTATAAGACTGAATATGTCCTCAGTCCATTCATTGTCTTTTGTTCCTGGTCCAGCTAGAACAGGAATTTCTTTTGAAACTAATTCAACCAATCTATTTTTATCATCAAATACTATTATTTCTGGATATTCACTAAGAACTTTTATTACATTTTGACTTTTTGTGTATAGGTACAATAAGCCAACACCAGATTTAATAGCCATTTGAGCGGCTAAAATTATTGCTCCTGGATATTCATTATCACCACCTATTAATAGCAGTTGCCCAGAATCATATTTATTAGAATCAATCTTTTTTTTCGGTAAAGATTTCTTTACTTCTTCAAATGTAAAATCAGTTATCATCAATTAATAGTATAAAATATTGATGATTTTTATAACGATGAACAAAATTAAATATTTATTATTGCTCCTGTTAACTGCTTTTATTTATGCCGAAAGTGATGGCTACGCTAAAAATGGGGATATAGAAATCTACTATGTTGATTATGGACCAGAAGAGTCCACACCAATCTTATTAGTTCAGGGTCTTGGTGGACAACTTACATTCTGGCCAGATGAATTAATTGATATGTTCAAAGATAATGGTTTTAGACCAATTGTCTATGACAATAGAGATGTAGGGCTATCTCATAGTTTTGAAGAATATGGAAAACCAAATTTTATTTGGAACTACATCAAGTTTTATTTACGTTTACCAATCAATTCTGTTTACTCACTATCAGATATGTCAAATGATGGCATAGCCGTATTAGATGAGCTTAATATTGATAGATCTCATGTGCTGGCAATGTCAATGGGGGGAATGATAACTCAGAGAATGGTTGCAGAGAATAATGAGAGATTTATATCTTATGTTCTTATTGCATCGATGGCTGAAGCTCCAAACGCTACTAATTCACCTAAGGGAGAATTAAGGGATCTTATAGAGAATAGATCATTCAAAGAGCAAACCATTGATGAAAGAGTAGATAGATCATTACGAATATTTCAAATATTAAGCTCTGAAGGCGTCGAAATTGACGAAGATAAATTTAGGGCAGAAGCTATAAATAATATAAAAAGAAGTCCAAATGATAGCGGCTTCTCTAGACAACTAGTAGCAATACTGGCTGATGAGAATAGATTTGACGAAATAAAAAGAATATCTGTCCCAACTCTAGTCATTCATGGCAAGCTTGATCCATTAGTTCCTTTTGATGAGGGAAAGAAAACTGCTGATTCAATTCCAAATAGTAAGTTTATAGCAGTAGATAAAATGCGACATTTAATAGATGAACCGGTATTAGATGTTATTGAAGCTCCTTTGATAGAACATCTTAGAGGTTCTGAAGCTAACTAGTTAAGACTTTCGTAAGATCCTATTATTCTTATTTCTTCTGACATTCCATCAAGCCTATCTAAAAGCTCAATAATATTTTTATCTTCATAGAATCCTTCGAAATCAATAAAAAATGTATGAAGAAAAATATTGTTTCTTGATGGTCTTGTCTCAATTCTTGTCATATTTACATCTAATTCAGAAAATGGTTTGAGAATTTTCATTAGAGAGCCAGGCTGATCTTTTATATTGATCATTACGGAAGTCTTATTTATTTTTCCTTTACTCTCAATCATCTTACCTATTACAAGAAATCTTGTTTTGTTATCTGTTCTATCTTGTATGTTTTCTGCATGTGAATGAAGACCAAATATCTCAATAGCATGGGAATTTGCAATACAGTAAATAGAAGGATTATCTTTTGCTTGTGAAGCTGCTTCAGCTGTACTAGTTGAAACAATTTTTTCAGCATTAGGGTAATTTTCTCTTATCCAGTTATTACATTGACCAAAAACTTGAGGATGAGATGTAATTTTTTTAACTAATTTAGGATCTAATTCTTTATTAGCAGAGCAGAGTATATGAGAAACAGCAAAATTATATTCTTTCGTTATTTTTAGATCGTAATCTATTAAACAATTTAAAGATGAATTAATTACTCCTTGATAAGAGTTTTCAAAAGGTATTACACCGTAATAAGAATGGCTTAATGCTACTTTTTCAAAGATATCTTCTATTGATGATACAGGCACGTAATCATCTTTTTTAGAGAATATTTTTCTTGCTGCTAAATCAGAATTTGTGCCTTCTGGACCTAAGTAGAAAATTTTCATTCATGGATTGTAAGGTTTTTTAGGCATAAAAAAAACTGAGCAAGCTCAGTTTTTTTTAATTCGAGATCAGTAGGTGTCAAAAGTGAGATTACCTTCTGCATCCTTGAGTAAGATCTCTTTTACTCTCGGTGGTCAAGTTTGATCTTTTGCATGCTGACCTTCCTTGAACTTTCACCTTTCTGGTCTCTTCCTAAGTTAACTTTCTCATTCTTGGTTCTGCAGTTCCCTTCTTGATCTTGTTATCTTTAGGTAACATCTAATTTAAAATGTGTTACGACTTATTGCAACACTTTTAGTAAAAAAAACACTACTTTTTTTTATGTTTTTTTTAAGCCCTTTATTTATAAGGCTTCTAGAGCTAAAAAAAATTGATATTTTTTTAAAATTTATTATTTAGAATTATTAGTTTGTATAAAAAATGAACAATGTGTACATTAATTCATCAAATTAATTTATAAAAACTAATTATTATTCTTATATACTAGAATTAAATTTAGGAGAATTTAATGAGTACAGTTTTAATAACAGGACCTACTGCAGGTATTGGAAAATCATTGGCTATTCAAATGGCAGAAAAAGGGCATGATTTGCTACTTGTTGCAAGAAGAGGGCATAGATTAGAGGAGATATCCTTAGATTTAAAAGAAAAATATAACGTTAACGTTAATTATTTTGTTGCTGATTTAAAAGATAAAAGCGCCCCTCAGGAAATTTATAATTATGTAAAATCATCAAATTTAGATATATCAATATTGATGTTAAATGCAGGATACCAGATAAATACAAGACTTGAGGATGCATCTTTAGATGATGAAGAAGATTGTTTGAGGGTATTAGGAATATCAGTAATTATGCTCACTAAATTATTTTTAAACGACTTAAAAGCGCGAGGAGGAGGCCATATTATGGTTGTGTCTTCTGTAGCTGCTTTTGCTCCGCCATCTGGTGAGTTTGCAGTTCTATATGGTCCAGTTAAAACATTCATGAATAGATTTGTTGAAGCTTTAAATGGCGCATACAACAAGAGCAATATATATGCGACATCTTTATGCCCTGGATTTACAGTTACCGAGTTTCATGAAAAGAGTGGCGTTCAAGATAGAATGGATAAGGTTCCTAAGTACATGAAAATGAGCGCAGACGATGTGGCTAAGGAAGGCATTAATGGAATGCTAAAGAAAAAAGAGATAATCATAACTGGTGGAATAAATAAATTTTTAGTTGGATTTTTAAAATGGTTTCCTAGGTCAATCATTAGGTCAATTGGAAATGCTATAGCTGGAGGAAGATATAAATAGCCTTCTTCTTTAATTTTATTGCAGAGTTACAAAAACGCAGATATTCTACTAGTCGTATGGAAAATAGAACAAACCCTGTAGATGCTTGGCATCTTTCACTAGAGAAAAATGATCCTAATATTCTTTATGGTGTACTTGATGATAGTTTTGAGTTTTTCTCTCCTGCAGTATTTAAAAGTAAAGAAAAATATATGGGTTTTATTTATTTGATGGCAGCATCAGAAACTTTTTTAGGCAAAAATTTTTCTTATAAGAGACAAATAATAGGTGAAGATAATGCTGTTCTTGAATTTGAATGCACGATTAATGATGTAGCAGTTAATGGAGTGGATCTATTTAAATGGAATGAAGACAATAAATTTACTGAAATGAAAGTAATGATTAGGACTGAGAAGGCATTAGATGCAGTTAAATCAGAAATGACAAAGCATCTAATGCGGCCAGAAATTTGGAGGTAACTATGGCGAAGAAATATGTAAATTATAGAGTTGGTGGAACCCCAGAAAAAAAAGATGAAAATTATACTGTTTGGTCAAATGATCTATTAACAAAATTAATTGCAAGTAAAACTGTAATTGAGCCTAATAAATCTACACTCGGACACAGACTGTTAGAAAGTGAAGTTATTTATGTGATTCTTTCTGGTAGAGGTCTTATGGAAGTTATTGAATATACCAATACTGAAGATGGCCATGGACATGATCCTTCTGCCGGAATTATGCATAAAGATGAATATTCATTATCAACTGGAGATATTGTTCTTGCTGAAGAAGGCGATTACATTAAAGTGGTAAATGAAAGTGATCATGATCAGCTGGTATATTTAAGAATTTTTGATAAGCCAGGTTGGAGAGATAGAGCATCTAAGTCTGAGGAATAATTGAGAAAAATATTATTAGCTTTTTTAATTTCAGGATGGATAAATTCTAACCCTGAGGTCTATTTTATTGAGCCAAAAAATGGCGATGTTGTGCCAAATACATTTACAGTTAAATTTGGACTTTCAGATTTTGGTATAGCTCCTGCTGGTTATGATATTCCGATGACAGGCCATCACCATCTATTGGTTAATGTAGGTCTTCCAGAAGACTTATCTCAACCAATTGCAGCTGATGAAAATCATATTCATTTTGGTCTTGGACAAACAGAAGCTGAAATTACACTTGATAAAGGAGCTTACAGATTAAGGCTTTTAATGGGCAACTATTTGCATATACCTCATGACGATCCTTTATTCTCAGAAGAAATAGTTATCATCGTAGAATAGAATCATGAAGAAATACTTACTCTTATTATTAATCTCCCTTTTTTCTTATGGGGATAATTCAGATTATGTGTTTGGATGGTCACATTTAAAAGATCCAATACTAAAAAATCCAAGAGGAGGAACTACAGCTGGACCTCAAATTTCATTAGATGATAGTCCAAATAAAAAATGGGAAAGACTACAAGATAGTAATCTTAGTAAATTTGAAAAGGACAGATTAGCTATTCTGGCAATGCAAGGCAAGTACAGGGTGTATTTTGATTTTATGGAAACTGTAGGATTCACAGAAGATTATAAACCTCAACAGCCATACCAAACATGGGGAACAGAATTTGTAATAGTGTTAGAAGAGCAAGAAAACTTTATAAGCCTACAACATATTATGGTTATGTACTTTCAACAAGATGATGGCTCTATTTCAGAACCATATATAGTCAAACATTGGCGCCAAGACTGGAAATATCAAGATAATCAAATTCATTCTTTCTCTGGAAACAATACTTGGAAAAAGGAGATGGTGTCATGGAATAATAGAAAAGGCACATGGTCACAATCAGTCTATCAAGTTGATGATTCTCCTAGATATCAAAGCTATGGAAAATGGGAACATTATGATAATTTTTCTTCTTGGACAAGTAATGAAACTTGGAGACCCTTACCAAGAAGAGAATCAACTATTAGAGATGATTATGATGTGATGATAGGAACTAATATCCAAACGATAACACCAGATGGTTGGGTCCATGAACAGAATAATAAGAAAGTTAATTTAAGCAATAATTCTGTACTTGCAAAAGAGATAGGTTTAGCAAGATATGAAAGAATCAAGAATTTTAATTGGGCACCAGGTGAAACTTTTTGGCAAAATACTGAAGATTTTTGGAAAGAAGTAAGAAAACAGTGGAATAAAAAATTAGATGGATCAAATAATTTTAAATTAATAAAAGAGATTGATGGTCAAAACCTTTTCATGCGTTTATTTGAATTATCAGATAGGTATGAAAAAGGTAATAAAGAAGCAATAAAAGAAATTGCTAGTATTGTTGAGCAACATTCTAGAATATGACTGATCTTACAGTTGCTCAAGTATATGCAGTGGGCGCACCAATAATATTAACTTTAATTTTTATTGAAGCTCTTATCTCAAATTTACAAAATGCATCTTATTACAAGAAAGAAGATACTCTTTGTACTATTGGTTTGCTAACAGGCAATATCTTGATGGTTTTTGCTATTAAAGGATTAACGCTTGCCCTTCATTTTTATTTATATCAATTTAGGCTGTTTGATTTAGCATCAATGATTCCTTTATGGGCAATGTGGATATTAACTTTTATTCTCATTGATCTAGTCTTTTATATATATCATCGTATTTCACATCGAAGCAGATTTCTTTGGGCAATTCATATGAGTCATCACTCAAGTGAAGAAATGAACTTTGCTGTTTCTTTTAGACAGGCTTGGTTAGGTCCAGCATCAAAAATTCCATTTTTTATTTTATTACCTCTAATAGGGCTAGATCCAACTATTATTGCAGTAGCAGGAGTAATAAGTACTCTATGGGGAATCTTTGGTCATACACAGGTTATTGGAAAGCTTGGGCCTATAGAGTGGATTTTTAATACACCTTCACATCATAGAGTTCATCATGGAGCTAATGAACAATACATAGATAAGAATTACGGCAATTTGTTTATTATTTGGGATCGAATGTTTGGAACATTTGAACCAGAGAAGGCAAATGTTAGATATGGATTGGTAAAAAATGTTAATACATTTAATCCAATAAAAATAACTTTAATGGAATGGAGCTCTATCTTTAAAGATATGAGTAAAGCACCGAACCTAAAAGAATCATTCAACATCTTTTTTGGTCCACCTAAAACTAGAGAGAGATGACATTTGAACCAATGTTTACTCCGAAAGAAATGCTTGAAAAAGGTATTTTTGGTGGTACGTATTTTGCTGAATTAATTGATCATAAAGATTTCCCTGAAGAGTGGTTTGAGAATATAGATGAAAGTTTCTATAAGTCTGATAAATATCTAACAAAAGTTAATTTTTTTAAAATTAAATCTGGACAATCACAAGAAGAATGGGAAGCCAAGGGTTGGATGCATAAAGATGATCCAAGAGGATGGTTTGAATGGTACTGCAAATACTTTTTAGGAAGGAGGCATGAAGATGATGAAAGACAGATCAAAAGATGGGCAGCCTTTTGTGGACCTAAAGGCAGGTGGAGAAATATTATTTATGCAAAGATTCATGCATCTGGTTTTGGCATTGAAAATAGCCAAGATATAAGCAGAAGAATTCAACAGTCTCTTTTGCATTGGTCCTATATGGTTAATAAAAAAGATTATGCTACTTGGAAAAAAGAAAAGGGTATAACTGTAGAATTTTAGTCTTGGTCTATTTTGCTTTTATCTGTTTCATCTCTGTGCTTTTTGAGATATTTCATAAAAGGCGTTCCGCCAGTGCCTCTGACTTTTGAGCCACCAGAACCAAATAAGGTGCTTTTTGTATTTTGACTATGAATGTAATCAGCAGCGTATTGAAGATGCTGTGTTCTAAAGATTGAAACCTCTTGAAGACACTCATCATATATTTGCTTTAAATCCTTATTTTCATTAATAAATTCTTTTAACTTGCTATGTTTTTCAACATATTCTATAAGCTCTCTATGTCCTGGCGGCATATAAAGACGCATTTCATCTAAATATTCTCTAAGTTCATCTCTTTCATGAACTACATTAAATAAAGCATCTAAAGTTGGCACTATTGAGCTTTGAGCGCCAGTTTCTCCTCTAAAAAGCTGAGGTTGATTATCAAAACAATCCTCATAAATTAAACCTTCAGGCAAATCAGGATTATTCTTCCAGCCAAAAATATAAGGCCTTACTCTATGGTAATAAATATAGGGGTCACATTTTTCAGGCATCTTTCTAAAAATATGATTAACCTCCATCATTGATTCCTTAACATTGCTTAATTCTTTTAAAACTAAATCTTTATTAGCCTTATTCTCTTCAAAAACCAATGCAATATTAAGAGCAGAGGTAATTGCTAATTTAGCTTTATCCTCAATGCAGACATGTATGGTGACAAACCAATCTTCATCTATTCCGCCTAAAAAATTATAGTTAAGTGCTACATTATCAAGAGATACAGGTTCATCGCTGTCAATTTTATGCCAGTTATCTAGACAGTAACTTGCATAACTAAGAACAGCAGGCCTTCCTAGCATTTCAGAGATCTTAACCCATGGTTTAGCCAAACAAGTTGGCAAAATTTTAGAAGGATTTAAATCTCCCCATACATAAGCATGAGCTAGAAAAGAAAATTGAACATTAAGTGATCTTAATTCCTCTTCTTTATATATAGATAAATCATGTGAAAAGAAAGAAGAGGGCAGTTTATCAACTTGGCTTCTAATTTTATTGGTTAAAAGCAACTTAGGTATTGCTAGAGAAAGATCTTTAAGTGTACCAACATCTTTATTAGAGCAATCAACATGATACAAAGGCTCTGTAGCTGGCAGAAAGCCATTAAAATCTTTTTTATCGAGACTTAAATATGATTGCATTCAGATATTCTATATTACTTAGTATTTTTTACATTATTTGCTTGCATAATTTTTACTTCTTCATATAATTCTTAAATGAGAATGATTCTCATTTCGATTATCATTCATAATTACAGATAAGGGTTGTATGAAAAATTTAATTAAAATATTACTTTTACTATCAGCTGTCATGTTTGCACAGACTGATGGAAATTCAGATGATCAGATAGAGGAAGTTGTTGTAAAAGGTAATGTCCTTTATTCAGATCAAGTTAATGCTCTTAAAACTCCGGTACCAGTTTTAGATGTACCACAGACGGTAACAATCGTTACAGACGATGACATTCGTTCACAAGGTTTTAGAGAAATAGGGGATATTATTCGCTACACACCTGGTGTTAATACATCACAAGGTGAAGGGCATAGAGATGCAGTTGTATTTAGAGGTGTTAGATCAACAGCAGACTTTTTCCTAGATGGAGTTAGAGATGATGTTCAGTACTATCGTTCACTATATAACGTTGAGCAAGTTGAGATCCTAAGAGGTCCTAATGCTCTTTTATTCGGTCGTGGCGGAACAGGTGGCATTATTAACCGAGTTACTAAAAAAGCTGTTTTAGGCGAAGCATTTGGTGGTTACGATCTAGGCACTGATTCTTTTGGAGCTCTTGATTTTGCTGCTGATTATAATGTTCAAACTAGTTCAAATTCTGCTTTACGTTTTAACATTCATAGCGATGCTCTAGAGAATCATAGAGACCATTATGATGGCACACGATTTGGTATGAACCCTACTGTAACAGTAGCGCTAAGTGATAAAACTACAGTTGATCTTTCATACGAATATGCTGACCATGAGAGATTTATTGACAGAGGTATTCCTACCATAAATAATGCACCGGATGAGTCACTAAGTAATATCGTATTTGGTGATCCAGATATAAATGTTACAACTCTAGAAGCCAACATTATGCGTGCAAATGTAAGTCACAGATTCTCAGAGAATAGAAAAGGTAATCTTGCTGTGCAATCTAGTAGTTTCGAAAAAATGTATCAGAACTTATATGCTTCCGGCTATGATGGAACTTTAGTAACTATGGATGGTTACTTAGATCCAACTGAACGTGATAATTTAATTATTTCAGGAAACATAGTTAGTGAAGTTGTTACAGGATCTGTTACTCATACTATTTTAGTAGGCGCAGAACTAATTAACACAGAAAACAAAAACCATCGTTATGACACTAACTGGTCAACTACTGATGATGACAATGAAGTTTTTAATATTTCAAGACCTATGGACTTTACCGTTAACTCAGCTGGCGTAGCTACTGCTGTTAACTTTACAAACTCTTTAAAGAGTAAAACAGAGTCTGATATATCAGTATCATCATTATTTATTCAAGACCAAATGGATCTTACGGATAATGTAAAACTTATGATAGGTGGTCGTCTAGATAGTTTTGATATTACAGTTGATGACATTAAAAATGGAACATCTGAGTCAAGAACAGATGACAGATTTTCTCCAAGAGCTGGTCTTATATATAAACCTCAAGAAAGTGTTTCTTTATATATGAGCTACAGCGAAAGTTTTCTACCAAGATCAGGCGAGCAATTTAAAAAGCTAGATGCAACTGCTGCAAGATTAGATCCTGATGTATTTGAAAGTACAGAACTTGGAATTAAGTGGGCCATGACAGATACTCTAAGCTTTACGGCAGCTATATTTGATAGTGAGCAAACTAGAGCTACATACGATAATGATACTGGTGAAAATTCAGAGATCAGAGGATTACGAGTAGACGGAATGGAAGTTGAACTTAGGGGACAAGTTAGCGATAAACTTGAACTAGCAGTTGGATATAGCTCTTTAGAGGGTACAACTAGCTCAGGAGGCGTTGCTAGAGAGGTTCCTGATCATACATTCTCATTATTTGCTAAATATCAAGTTGATGAGAATTTTGGTTGGGCATTAGGCGTAACGCAACAAGGTGAATCACATATCAAGGATAACAGTACTCTTATATTGCCTGAGTACACTAGATTTGATTTTGCTGCTTATTGGGATGTTTCAGATGATATGGTTCTTAGATTAAATGTTGAGAACTTATCTGATGAGCTTTATTTCCCGCATTCACACAGTACTCACCAAGCTTCAGTTGGCGAGCCATTGAATGCTAGAGTGTCATTAAGCAAGAGATTTTAATTAATTGTGTCTGACATTCATAAGAAATTAAATGGGGGGCAAGCAGAAATTAAAGGGCTTGAGTTGTCATATTCCACCCTTGCAACATATGATGACTATTCAATACCTATGATGCTTGCCTATACCATTTCAGTTGTGAAATAGACTTTCGATTCATATTTTTACCTTTCATAGAATAGGAAGACAG
>CAYFES010000008.1:0-21432 GCA_964342225.1 uncultured Gammaproteobacteria bacterium | reverse complement strand
TTATATAATTCTATTTAACCTTTTAGTGTGATATGAAGATTAAATTTAAAAAAATGCAAAGTAATGGTAATGATTTTCTTATTACAGAAGACAAAAACATTCTAAATCTAAATGCTAAGAAATTATCTAACAGAAAAACTGGTATAGGTTTTGACCAATTATTGTTATTGAGCAGATCTGAAGAGATATGGAAAGTTAGAGTATTTAATGCAGATGGATCAGAAGCAAGAAACTGTTTTAATGGCCTTAGATGTTTGGCTAGTTATTCAATTAGAGATGAGCAAGAGATAGAAATCTTTGAAAATACATTTACAGTTATTCGTGATAAGGAATCTTCTAAAAAAATAGCCACTGTTTTAAGCAAAATGCCCGAAGGCAAGAAAATACAAGACTTCTATTATGTAGATATTGGCAATTTTCATATAGTCAAAGAGTCGAATGATGTGGCTAATGAAAATTTAGAAAATTCATATAAAAGTTTTAGAGAAAAGGCCAAAGAATTTGGCCTGCCTTCAAATTACAATTTAAATATTTTCCAAAGAGTTCAGGATATGATTAATATTAGAACTTATGAAAGTGGAGTGGGAGAAACAAAGTCTTGTGGCTCAGGAACTGCAGCTACAGCCTATGCTTTATCGCTTGATACAAATGAAAAAGAATTCAAATTCTCTTCTGAAGGTGGATACTCTGTGATTTTATTTGAAAGCAATAAAATCTTATTATCTACAGCAGCTTATGAACTAGAGTTTGAAGGAGAACTCTCAACATCAGACTTTAATGAATGATTTAAAAGAAAGGCTTAAAGAATTTCTAAGAATAAAAAATTATTCTCAGCATACTATTTCAAACTATGAAAGAGACATAAATCGATTCTTAATTTTTCTTGAAGAAAAGAAAGCTGATCCTTATGATTTGCTGCCAGCAACTTTAACTCAGTGGATAATTTTTTTACGTAAGAAAGGGTTAGGCAATAGATCAATTCAAAGAAATATATCTTCTTTAAGAAACTTCTATAAATACATGTATAAAAATGAGGAGTTAGAGTCTAACCCATTTGATGGAATACAATCTCCTAAAGTAGAAGAGAAGCTACCAAAAGCTCTTACACCTGAAGATGTTGAAAAATTATTATCTTTTGTTCCAAAAACACCTTCTGATTTTAGGGATAAGGCGTTTCTTGAGCTCCTTTATTCATCTGGATTGAGAGTATCGGAAGCAGTTAGTGTGAATATCTCTTCTTTTGAATCAGATTTTAGTTTTATTAAAGTTATGGGAAAGGGGAAGAAAGAAAGAATGTTGCCAGTAGGTAAGTTTGCTCGTGATGCTATAGCAGAGTGGTTAGCAGTTAGAGAATCTATGAATGTTGATATAGATGCTCTTTTCACGAACAAATATGGAAAGAGAATTTCTGTAAGAGCAATGCAAGAAAGGCTATATAACCTATCAGTTAGCCAAGGAATGCCTCCTGTTAATCCTCATATGTTAAGGCACAGTTTTGCTACTCATATTCTGGAATCAAGTGGTGATTTAAGATCAATTCAAGAAATGTTGGGTCATAGCAGCTTGAGTACAACACAAATTTACACTAAATTAAACTTCCAACAATTAGCAAAAATTTACGATAAATCGCATCCTCATGCCAAGAAAGAAAATAAAATTAATAACACTTGATCTAGATGACACTCTATGGCCTAACAAAAAAGTCATAGTTGATGCTGAGAATGCATGGCTAAACTTTATTCTTGCTAAATTCCCAAATCTTGTAGAAGAATTTAGTGAAGAGTCTTTAAGTAGAGTTAGAGTTGATCTTGTTGAAGATGATCCTTCTTTAAAAAATGATTTAACGAAATTTAGAAAAGAAGTAATTAAAGAAACCCTACTAAGAAGTGGAGTTGATAGTGTTGATGCTATTTATTACAGCAACGAAAGCTTCAATGAGTTTTTTAAAATAAGAAATAAAGTTCAGTTGTATACAGATGCAAAGAAAATTCTTGAGAGACTTTATCGAAAAGTAATAATTGGAACCCTTTCAAATGGCAATGCAGACTTAGAAATTATTGGAATATCTAATTTCTTTAAATTTAGTTTGAGTGCAAAAGATGTAAAGAGTAATAAGCCATCACCTCCTCATTTCTTAAAAGCTCTAGAGCTTGCAAATTGCAAACCTGAAGAAGCTTTACATATTGGGGACTGTCCTGTTAATGATATTGGTGGAGCTAGAAATTGTAATTTCAATACCATATGGTTCAATTGTGATAAAAATAAATGGGATGAGATTTTTCCTTGCGATTTACAAGCTAAATCTTGGAAAGATCTTTATCAAACAATAAATAAAAATTTTATTTTGGAGAAGAGTAATGTTTAATCCGTTTGGAATGGGTAAAGACCTAAAAGGGATGGAGAAGATGGTAAAGCCTGCTTTAGAAAAATTTATGAAAGAGTCTGGTTTTGTAAAAAAAGAAGAGCTTGAAAAAGCTCTAGATAGAATAGATTCCCTTGAAAAAAAATTAAGTGAACTAGAAAGTAGAGTTTAGTTTACTCTACCGTTAAGGTATCAAGCATATATTGCACTGCGTTTTGCATTTCTTCTTTAGTGCAATCCATGCACAAGCCTTTTGCTGGCATAGCATTGTATCCGTTATAAGAATTATTTGTTAGCGCTTCTAATCCTTTCTCAACTCTTCCTTGCCATTGAGAAATATTGCCAAGCATTGGTGCTCCAGCCAATCCAGCAGTATGGCATGCTGCACACCCTAGATTATAGACAGCCTCACCAGATCTGCTTGCAGAAACCATGCTATCTGAATTCTCTGAAGTGTTCATAGCAACAACTGGCTTATTTTTTAAAAGGCCGAGTCTTTTTCTTACTTCATCTTCATAAGGAGCTGAATAAAATTGCAAAGAAATAAAAACTGCACTCAGAAGGAATATAAATTTTTTCATTTTTAATTAGCTGTCTGAAAGATAGATAATGTTTAATATATTTTTTTCAACATCTCTACCTCTTATTACTTTATATTTGCCATTTACTATTACAGTTGGAACGCCATCAAACGATCCCGCATTGCCTAATGAGTTTACTAGCCTTAAAGCATTTTTGGCCTTCAACCCTACTCCAAAAGATCTGTAGACTTCCATAAACTTCTGTTCATTGTATCCATGGCGCTTAGCAAAAGCGGCCATATCTGATTCCGTTCTAAATGATTGTCTTTTTAATTGCCAATCCTTGTAAACATTCATATGAGCTTCTTCTCCTAGGTTTAACGCTTTTATTGTGTAGTAAAGCCTGGCTATAGTTTCGTTACCAGCTGGAACTTGATTAATTACTATATCTGGGCGCCTATCTCTTATATCTTGGACTGTGTTTTCAAAAGAGAAACATGCAGGGCACCAATAGCCAAAAATTTCTGTTATGCCTTCATCTTTAACAAGACCTTCTGGAATTAGTACATAATCTTTATTTAATTGAGGTTGAGCAACTACAGCTAAAGAAAATAGCAAAAATAAAGTTTTTGAAATGTGTTTTAGAAAGAAGCTGTTCATGCGAACATGATTATATAACAAGTTAGTTATAATTTATTAATGGATATGGATTTAAATCTTGAGTTTATAACAAGTGCAGCTTTATATGAGCAGTGCTTAGACCATCAAGACAAAGAAATTGCATTTGTAGGTGCTTCTAATGCCGGCAAATCATCAGCTATAAATGCTTTATCAAACAAAAAGAAGCTTGCAAAAGTAAGCAAGACCCCAGGAAAGACTAAATTATTTAACTTTTTTAAATGTAATCATGGTTATATTGTTGATTTCCCAGGATATGGATTCTCAAAAGTTTCAAAAGCACAAAAAAGAGAGTGGTCGAGAGAAATTCCTAAGTATTTTCAATACAGAGATAACCTTATAGGGGTTCTAATATTTACTGATATAAGGCATCCCATGAAAGAGTCAGATTTGGATATGGTCTCAATGTTAATAGATCTTAAATTGCCTTTTAAAGTGGTCTTAACGAAATCTGATAAGGTCAGTGATACTGAAAGAAAAGATTCTGAAGACCATAATAAAAAAATATTTTCTGATGTAATTTCTTTCTCAACAAAAGATCAGGACAGCATAGTTAATTTAAGAAGAGAAATTAGTGTGCTTCTCTCCAATTAGCTCCAAAACCATATTCAACTTTTAGTGGAACGCTAATTTTAGTGGTTTCTTCCATAATTGAGATAATTGGTTTTATATCTTCATCCCTAAAATCAGCAGGCACTTCAAAGATTAATTCATCGTGAACCTGAAGGATCATTTTTATGTCTGACTTATCATTATTGATTAAATCTTGAATCTTAATCATTGCAATTTTAATGATATCTGCAGCACTACCCTGTAAAGGTCCGTTGATAGCAGCTCTTTCTGATCCTTGTCTCATCATATAGTTTCCAGCTTCTATGTTTGGTACATGTATTTTTCTGTTGTATAAAGTTTTTACCAATTTATCTTTTTTTGCTTCTTCCACTATCTTTGACATAAAACTTTTAACAGCAGCATATCTTTCAAAATAATTATTTAAGAAAATATCAGCCTCAGCTCTTGAGACTTCAAGTTGGTTAGATAAGCCAAAAGCGCTCATTCCATATAAAAGACCAAAATTAATAGTCTTTGCCCTTCTACGCATCTGATCATCAACATCAGCTATTTCAACTCCGAAGATTTCTGCTGCTGTTCTTTTGTGAATATCTTCATCATTTCTAAATGAATCAAGCATTATTGGATCTTTAGAGTAATGGGCCATAAGTCGAAGTTCAATTTGAGAATAATCCATAGCTAAAAGCTTTTTACCTTTAGGAGCAATAAATGCTTCTCTTATTGTTATCCCCTCATTAGTTCTTATTGGAATATTTTGTAAATTTGGGTCAGATGAAGATAATCTGCCTGTCGATGTTACTGCCTGGTGATAAGATGTATGAACTCTTGAGTTTGCATCACATATATCAGAAATTTTATCAGTATAAGTATTCTTTAGTTTGGCTAATGTCCTATACTCTAAAATATCTCTAACAACTTCATTTTTGGCTGATAATTTTTGTAGAACTGATTCTGAAGTTGAATAGTATCCAGTAGAAGTCTTTTTTAAACCCTTAGAATCTATTTTCATTTTTTCAAAAAGAACCTCACTGAGCTGTTTTGGAGAATCAATATTAAAAACGCTGCCCGATGTATCATGAATTTTTTTTGTAAGACCAATTAGTTTTGAACCAAAATCATTTGAAAGCTTTTTGAGATGGTTTGTATCAATTAATGCGCCTTTATTCTCCATTTCTAATAAAACATGCACTAAAGGATACTCAATGTCTTCTAGTAAATTTTCAGTTTCTTTATTTATTATCTCTTTAAATTTCTCATATAACTGAAAAGTTATATCAGCATCTTCGGCGGCATAGCTTGTGGCCTCTTTTATGGGGACTTCACTAAAACTTTTATATTTATTAGCTCCCTTACCCATTACATCGGCATACTTTATAGTTTGAACATTTAAATAATGCTCAGCTAAAGCATCAAGGTTATGTCTTGTAGCAGTGCTATTAATGGCGTAAGACATTAACATCGTGTCAGCACAAAACTTGCTAATCTCAATATCGTATTTCTTAAGTACAGCTAAATCATATTTTAAATTTTGCCCCACAATTTTTTCTTGGTTTCTTTCTAGAATTGCTTTTAACCATTTTGTTGTTTCATCAGCATCTAAGTCTGTTTGTTCATTATGTCTAATTGGCACATAAGCACCTGTATTTGATTTTAGGGCAAAAGAAAAACCAACTAATTCGGCTTCATGAGCTATTAAAGATGTTGTTTCTGTATCAAAAGAAAAATATTTACAGTTATCTAGCTCTTTCTCAATTTCTTCTAACTGTTTTATATTTTTAATGGAAATATAGTTCTTGGATATCTTTTCCTCAGCTTTATCTTCTATAAATGAATTAAATTCCAGATCTTTATAGAAATCTTTTAACTCATCATTTGCAGCTTCAGGTATATTTAGAGAATCTATTTCTAAGTTTAATTCCAGATCTTTTTTAAGCGAGACTAAAAAAAGGTTTCTCTGTAAGATATCTTTCTCATTTCTTAGATTCTCACCAACAACTCCCGTCACTTCATCTGATTTAGCAAGCAAATTATCAATATCACCATATTGATTGAGCCATTTAGAAGCTGTCTTGTTGCCAACTTTAGTGATTCCAGGGATGTTGTCAGATTTATCTCCAACCAATGCCAATAGTTCAGCAATTTTATTTGGAAGCACCCCGAACTTTTCTTCTACATATTTTTCATCAAAGAATTCATTAGATACTGAGTTATGTTGTATAACATTCTTTTTTACCAGCTGCGTAAGATCTTTATCTGGAGAAGATATCAATACTTTTAGTTTTTTACCTAGTCTTGCTGCAAGTGTTGCTATAACATCATCAGCCTCAACCCCTGCAACTTCTTGCACTGAAAAATTAAATAGTTTTGAAAGTTTTTTAATATCATCAATCTGCACTCTTAACTCATTTGGCATAGATGGTCTATTTGCTTTGTATGCCTGATAATAGTCGCTTCTAAAAGTGGGCCCTTTTGCATCAAAAACCATAACCATTGGCACACCTGGATATGTCGAGATAAGTTTACGCAACATAGATGCCACACCTCGTGTTGCTCCTGTTGGTTTTCCTTTTGATGTGCTCAAGGGCGGAAGAGCATGAAATGCTCTATATATATATGATGATCCATCAATTAAAATTACGTCTGGTCTAAATATCATAGGACTTATATATATAATACTTAATAGTGAAAGCATTTTTTGAAAACTATTTAGATTTCTTTATAACTTTTTGTGCCGCAATTGTTGTTGGAGGTCAATATTATCTTGAGAATATTGTAGGTCTTGAGCCATGCAATCTATGTATATTGCAAAAATACTCTGCTCAAGCAGTTTTTTTGATATTCCTTTTTAAGATGTTAGTCCCAAAATTTAAATTTCTTTTCGATGGTTTAGGAATCTTTGTATTAGCATTTGGCATCTCAGCAAGCGGAAGACAGATTTATCTTCAAAATATCCCTAAAGATCAATTAGCTGCTGGTTATTGTGATACACCTTTTTATCTGTTATTTGATATGTATCCATTCTTTGATGCTATGTCAAAAGTTTTTCAAGGAAGCAGTAAATGCGCTGAAGAATCTTGGTCGCTTTTAGGTCTAAATATTGCTGAATGGTCAATGGTATTTTTTGCTTCAATGATAAGTTTAATGCTGGTAAGATACCTTCTAATTATTTTAAAGGGCCATAGATATAACTAATGTCACGAGAACTTAATTTAACTAATTCAAAATTAATTGAGAGAGCAATCGCTAATGGTGAGGGCGAACTTACCAATACAGGAGCACTCTTAGCATTAACCGGAAGTAGAACTGGAAGAAGTCCAAGCGATCGCTTTATAGTCCAAGAAAATAGTACAGTTGACAAAATTGATTGGGGTGAAGTAAACATACCTTTTGAAGCTGATCATTTTGATAATCTATGGAACAAAGTTTCCGATTATTTAGATAATAAGGACTGCTACATGTCTGAAGTCCATGTAGGCTCTAATAAAGATCACTATATTCCAGTACTAGTTAAATCTGAGAAAGCATGGCACTCCCTGTTCTCAAAACTTATTTTTATAGTTCCTGAAGTATTCAATGAAGAGGAAAAAGAAACTTGGAAAATTATGACAGCTGCTGATTATGTTTGTGATCCAGAAGTTGATCATACTAATTCTGAATCTTGTGTAATTATCAATTTCTTGAGAAGAAAAGTATTAATTGCCGGTATGAAGTATGCAGGTGAAATGAAAAAATCAATGTTTGCTGTCCAAAATTTCTTATTACCAGAAAAAGATGTTCTTCCTATGCATTGTTCAGCTAATCAAACTAAAGATAAAAGAACTACACTATTTTTTGGATTGTCTGGAACTGGCAAAACAACATTATCAGCTGATCCTAAATGCGCTCTAATTGGAGACGATGAACATGGCTGGAGTGATGGATCTGTATTTAATTTAGAGGGCGGCTGTTATGCCAAATGCATCAAGCTTTCTAAAGAAAATGAGCCATTAATTTGGGATGCTATAAAATTTGGAAGCATTTTAGAGAATGTAGTAATTGATGAAAATGGGGTGCCAAATTATGACGATGATAAACACACAGAGAACACAAGAGTTTGCTATCCAAGAGATTTTATCGAGGGGTCAGTTCCCGAAAATCAAGGTGGTGAACCCGACAATATAGTTTTTCTTACTTGTGATCTGTCTGGAGTCCTGCCTCCAGTAAGTATATTAGATGAGAATAGTGCGGCTTATCATTTTTTAAGTGGTTATACAGCAAAGGTTGGTTCTACTGAAATGGGCAGCACAAAATCAATGGATTTTGCTTTTTCAACATGCTTTGGAGCGCCATTCTTTCCAAGACCAGCTGGAGTGTATGCAGATCTACTAATTAAAAGAGTGCAAAAAAACAATACAAAAGTTTTTTTAGTTAATACTGGCTGGACTGGTGGTAGTTATGGTGTGGGCGAAAGATTCCCTATCCCTGTAACAAGAGCAATTATTAATGCCATTCAAGACAACAAGATCGATACAGATGATGTTGAGCATCTTGAGAAATTAAACCTTAATGTTCCAAAAGATATTAAAGGAGTTAATCAAGAATTACTAAATCCAAGAAACTGTTGGGAATCTGTAGAAAACTATGATGAGGAATGTGACAAATTATGTATCAGATTCAAAGAGAATTTTAGAAAGTTTGATGTTGCTCAGCAAATAATTAATGCAGGCCCAAGGTAACCTATGACTAAGGTTGAAATCAGCCAAAAAAAAATTTCTAGTTTTTTAGCTTCTGACAGAAAAACTATTAAAGGTCTAGAAAAAGAGAATTTAAGATCAGATCCTGAGGGAAAGATTTCAAACAATCCTTTTCCTGATGCTTTTGGCGTACACAATTTCAATAGCTTTGTGACTCTTGATTATTCAGAACCTCATCTTGAAATTGTTACCCCTACTTTTGAAGACAATCAGGAATTATTTGGATTCTTAAAACATCTCCATGGCTACGTTGAGTCTAATCTAGGCGAAGATTTACTATGGAATTATTCAATGCCTCCTAGGTTTAAAAGAAAGTACATTAAATTGCCTCCACATAGAGATGTAAACTCAACAAAATTAGCCCATTTATATAGATTGGGGTTAAGAAATAGATATGGCGACAAAATGCAAAGCACAGCAGGGATACATTTTAATATTTCTTTCTCTGAGTCAGTAATTAATTCTCTATCAGAGTCTAAGACTGATATATATTTGGGCGCTTGCAGAAATTTCTTAAGAATTTTTCCTCTTGTTCTTAGATTGATAGGTTGCTCTCCCGTTACACACAAATCTTTCGTTAAAGATAGAAATCTTAATATTGATAAGCTAAATCCTGAAGACTGTTATTTGCCTAAATCTACTTCCTTAAGAGTTAGCAGATTGGGGTATTACTCGGAAGAACAAGATGAAAACTTCATTACCTTCAATTCTCTGAAAGAATATCTTGATACTATTAAAAACTATATTAATACACCAAATGAGAAATTTAGTAATATCTCGTTAGACCTAAAACAACAAGTGAATAATGGCACTATTCAGATGGAAAGTGAGCTCTACAATCATATTAGACCTAAAGGAGAGTTCTCTAAGACCGAAAGACAATATAACCAACTTAAAAAAACGGGTATTGAGTACTTAGAAATTAGATCGATTGACTTAAACCCTTATTCTGAGATTGGAATCTCAATTGAAGATGTAGAATTTTTAGAATTACTATCTTTGTTCTGCTCCCTTTCAGACTCTCCTAAGATAGATAAAGCTGAAGCTATGCTAATTAAAGAGAATACACGTCGCGCTTCAGAAGTTGGACAAGACTGCACCTTATTAAATAGTTTTGATGCAGAAAAAGGGGAAACAAATATCAAAGAATTAACAAATGCACTATTAGAAGACTTAAAAAGCTTTGCTAAAAAACTAGAGCTTGAATCTCAGCTAGATAATATGTTCATTGAATATTTCTCTAGGAATGAGAGCCCTCTATCAACCAGACTGCTTAATGATTTGGCTTCTGATGAGATACTTAGTTATGTTTTAGGTAAATCAAAGAAAATAAAAGATAAGGTCCCTGATTCTGTATTAGATATCTTTAAAAAAGAAAGTGAATTGTCTGAGAAGGAATACCTTAAGGCAAAGAATCGAGATAATATAGACTTTCAAACCTTCATTAAAGAATTTAGAGAGGAAATTAAATGAAAATTTTACATTGCAAAGAGTATGGGCCGGTAGAAAACCTTGTTTGGGAAGATATTGATTCACCTGAACCAGGAGATAACGAAGTCATTGTAACCATAAAGGCTGCAGCATTAAATTTTCCAGACTACTTAATTGTGCAAGGGCTCTACCAATTCAAACCTGAAGTTCCTTTTGCTCCAGGTAATGAAGGTGCAGGTGTTATTAAAAAGGTTGGGAAGAATGTTACTAGTGTTAAAGAGGGAGATCGAGTTTCTTTTATGCTTCCCTATGGCGCTTTTGCTGAAGAGGCATGTACGCATGAATTTGGAGTATTTCCAATTTCTGATGACATTACATTTGAAATGGCAGCTTCATATCAAATGGCTTACGGCACAAGTTATCATGCGTTAATGCAAAGAGGACAACTTACAGAACATGATGAGGTTTTAGTGCTTGGCGCATCAGGAGGGGTTGGTTTAGCGGCTGTTGATATAGCTAAGGCTAAAGGTGCTAGAGTTGTAGCTGGAGTCTCGACCGAAGAGAAAGCAAAAATTTGCCGTGACTATGGAGTTGATGATGTTGTTATCTATGGTGATGGGCCAAAAGATAAAGATGAATCAAAAGCTTTTGCTGCTGAACTTAAATCTAAGAGCACGCATGGTGGATACAGTATTATTTATGACCCTATTGGTGACTGTTATACAGAGCCTGCATTTAGATCTATCGGTTGGAAAGGTAGACACCTTGTAGTTGGTTTTGCTGCTGGGCAGATACCTAAATTACCTATTAACTTAACTCTTTTGAAAGGGGCATCTCTTGTTGGTGTGTTCTGGGGAAGTTTTACTGGTCTTGAAGCAGAAACCAATCAACAAAATATTGCTGACATAAATAAAATGTTAGCTGAAGGTAAAATTAAACCTCTAATTTCAGAAACATTCCCAATGGAAAAAGCTGTTGATGCTATTCAAATGATCGGCAATAGAAAGGTGATGGGAAAAGTTGTTCTAGTTAACAGTTAATAGAGACTTAACAACCAATGCCATGGCGCTGCTTTCAAATTGACCTTTAAAAATTCCTAGAACTTCAGCATCTGAATTTACAACAATAAGATGATTTGTGTGGTCAATTATTCTTTGATTCATGTGATTTTCCATCGGAGCAAGTTTCTCTACTCCTAATTGATAACCCAACTTAACGACTTCTGGCATCTCGCCTGTTAACCCCATAAATTCTGGATTAAATCCTGTAACATAGGCTTTGAGTCTATCCAAAGTATCAATCTCTGGATCAAAACTAACCAAATAATATGCAACCTCCTCGGTTTCAATCTTTTCATATAACTGTCTCATAACAGACATCATAACTGGACACTCAGTAGGGCAGCTTGTGTAACCAAAATATAAGAAATTTAGCTTCTTGTTTTGAAAATCCTCTTTAGTAAATTCAGCTCCATCATGGTCAACAAGCCTAAAATCTCTTAGCTCTTCATTATTACCATACTTATAAAAGCCATTAACTTTCATTTCGTCTACAGATAAAACTCTTGGTTGGCTAATTCTCCATACCGAATAGACTGACAAAAATATGACTATGCCAAAAAGAAGAAAAGTGAGTGCATTTTTAGACATATAACGAAATTAAAAAATCAATGTAAGTTGCTAAGAAGAAAAGAAACATATATTTCACTGAGAAGTTAAAGATTTTCATTGAAAGTTCATTCTCCCTGTCGTTTAAGTATGCAATACATAGGTAAATGAAGTACAGATTTAAAGTAGTTGTTGAGATTAAGTAGAAGTATCCGGTTAAACCATAAAAGAATGGTGCCAAAGAAGCCGCCAGAAGCAAAATAGCATAAACAACCATTTCTTTTTTTGTTCTAGAGACTCCTTTTGCAATAGGCATCATTGGTACACCCTCTTTCTTGTACTCGTCTAACCTATCTATTGCCAGAGGCCAAAAATGCGGTGGAGTCCATAAAAAAATAACAAGTACAAGCGTTAAAGGAAGGAGTGAAATATCATTATTCACTGCCGTCCAGCCAATAAGAGGAGGTAAAGCTCCAGATAAACCCCCAATAACAATATTCTGAGGTGTCGACCACTTTAAATATATGGTGTAGATAAGGCTATAAAAAATAAATCCAAATGTAGTTATTAATAAAGTCAGTAAATTAGAAAAGTAGAGCAGAAGGCTTGAGCCTACGAATAATAAAATTGCTGTAAAAGTTAATGCGCTGAATAAAGAAATCTCGCCACTCGCAAGTGGTCTAGTTTTTGTTCTGTTCATATTTTTATCTGTTTCTCTATCAAATATTTGATTAAGAGCTGCTGATGCCGCAGCTAATAGAGCAAAACCAAGTAAACTAGCAAGCCCATCTAAAATGTTGCTATAAAAATTGATTGATAGAAGCATTCCTACTAGTGCTGTTATAGTCAGCAGCAAGACTATCTTTGGTTTACATAAATTTATATAGCTAGCTAGATTCATTACCTCTCCTGAAGCTTAAATAAATCATAACAACAAATGTTAGGAACAAGGTTACGGCTATAAGATTGTGAGCAACGCCATTCCATACAGCAACAAGTGTCATGATGTTGCTTATTCCTAATAAGACTTGGAGAAATAATGCTGAGAGAAAAAATATAACAATTGGTTTTGTTTTTTCTGACCAGATTTTTGCTGATAAAAATAATGAATAAAAAAATATAAAGATAGCTCCTATTCTGTGAGTTAAATGTATTGCTGTTCTAGCTTCACCACTCATTTCTCCATACAAGTAATTAGGGCCAATAGGCTGAAATAGATTAAATCCTTCACTGAACTTTGTTGCTGGGAGAAATTCTCCACTATGGCAGGTTGGAAACTCCAAACATGACCAAGAAGCGTAATTCGTTGAGGTCCAAACACCTAAAAATATTTGTAGGATAAGAAGAATAAAGCCTAAAAGTATATAGTTCTTATTTTTAACTAAAGCATAATAAGGCCCTTTAATTTCTGATGACTTTAAGTAAATAAGTAAAAAAAGTGACGCCACAATCATTGCGCCAAATAAATGAGTGGAAACAATTAATGGATGAAGTTTTAGTGTTACTGTAAGAGCGCCAAAAATTCCTTGGCATATGATGACAATCAAAAGTATTGCTGCCTCAGCTCTCATTTTTTTCTCTCGCATGGTTATTGCTAGCAAAGCAATTGCAAATAGGCCAAGCGATGCAGCAAAAAATCTATGTACAACTTCAGGTATTACTTTTGCTATATCTACAGGATTATCGGGAAATCGATTATTTGCTGCTTCAATAGCTTCGGGTGTTTGAGGAAAAATCCATTCTCCATAACATAATGGCCAATCTGGACAGCCTAGGCCTGCATCTTCTAGTCTTGTCCATGCGCCTAAAGCTATGACCACAAAACAAAAAACTATTCCAACAATTGAAAAGAACTTTGCAGAAAGAATATTCATAAGAGCTTTTCTAAATCCTCAAAAATATCGCTAAAAGACAAGCTGACATTAAATTCCCAGACAACTAATGCAAATGAATCTACAAGAAACATTGATTTGGACATATATGGGTCACTTAAATTTTCTGAGATGCTCTTCTTAAATAGATTGTCTTCGTCATATAAAAAAATTACTTCAGGAAACTTTGCTCTAAGATTCTCTGCTTGATTGAACATTTCCTTGTCTTTATAGATAACTAGCCTTCTTAAGCGATGGCTCTCTCGACGAAGGGTTGCTTTCGAACTTCTTGCTATTGTGTAACGGTCAAGGCTAAATTCTTCGTTATTAAAATCATCAAAATAGACAAAATACCACTTGCCAGGTTCAAAAATAAATTTGTTGCCATTCTCCTCTATTAAATTTAAATTTTTTGTTTCTATTTGTGGTTTTATTGGCATGCCATTGGCATTTATTTCAGTTGGCTTATAGCCTAAATAATAAGTTAGGGTTGAAGCAGCTAAGGTTATAAGAGGAATTAGCAAAATTAATAATGCTAATCGATATTGTCTATCCATCTTTTCTCCTGTAAGCATAAATTGTCAATATTATTAATGCCGCACAAAGACCAAACCATTGAATGGCATAGCCAATATGTTTGCTTGAACTCATATTTACTGGTTTCTCTATAGCAGAAAATTTCATTTCATTTTCGGCCTGTAAATTAAAAAGGTATTCATAGATTTCTTTATTCTTTAATGATGAATGTCTTTCTTTCAAGTAACGAAGATCAAATTCTTGAATTATTCTTGAGTCTGATTCTTGTATGTTTTGAATAAAGGCATTATTTGTTCTTTTAAGAACCTTGCCTTCTAAATTTTTAATTCCTTCAGGCACTTCGACTTCTGGTAAGTTGTTTTTTATCCTATTTCTCTCTACAAAACCTCTATGAATGAAAATATAAGAACTATCTGAATTTTTAAATAAATGATAAATCTTGTATCCGGCCTTGCCATCTAGAATTGCGTTATCTTCATAGATAATAAAATCTTCAAATGTGCCTGAAGTTTTTACAGGCTGCCAATTTTTATGGTCATTATCTAAGACCAGAGGAGCGGAAAGGAGGAGCTTGTCGTAATTTTCAAGTATCTCTATTTTTTCATTGGCGCGATTAACCTGCCACACACCTAATGAAAAAGTAAGTGGAGCAAAAATAATTGCAAAAATTAATATCTTTAATTTAAAGCCTTTCAATGTTTTAATATCTCAGTGTTAAAAACTACTATCCTTATTTTACTTGCATTAGTTTTAATTAGTCTTGCTTCAAGTCTTGTATTCCTGTTCATTGATAGAGGCAACCCAAATAAAAAGCGAATCTTATATGGTCTAGGATTTAGAGTTACTCTTGGCGTTATTCTAATAATCCTCATTATTTATGGCATTTACTCTGGAGAACTTGGCAACAGAGATCCTGGCATTTAAAGAATATAAACGAACAAGAAGAGACAAACCCAAACAACATCAACAAAATGCCAATACCATGAGGCTGCTTCAAAACCAAAATGTTCTTTATCAGTAAAATGTTTAAAGCCTGTTGATCTTGTTAGTTGAGTAAGAAGGAAGATTCCTCCAATTAAAACATGCATCCCATGAAACCCTGTCAGCATGAAGAACGTTGTGCCATAGACTCCAGATGATATTGTAAGTCCTAAGTGAGCATAAGCTTCGTAATATTCAAATGCTTGAAGAATTACAAATATAAAAGCTAAAGCAACTGTTATTCCTAACCAAAAATTAAATCTTTTTCTGTTATTTTCTTTTAAAGCCATATGAGCGAAGTGCACAGTTCCGCTAGAGCTTAATAAAACAATTGTGTTCCACAAAGGTAGCCATGAAAAAATCTTGTCGAAACTATGAAGATACATATTTTCATCTGGCCCAACCGTCACAGCTTGATCGCCCATAACACTTTCTTCTGGAGTTATCATTGGAGGCCAGGCTGCTTCAAACTCTGGCCATAGCAGTTCTCCTGCAATACCTTTGTCTCCTTCACCGCCTAACCATGGTACTGCGAAGCTTCTTATATAAAATAAGGCGCCAAAGAAGGCAAAAAAGAACATTACTTCAGAAAATATGAACCATGCCATTCCATAAACATAAGAGCTGTTTAATGCTGGTGTATCTAATCCTGCTTGTGATTCTCTAATAACCACTGCCCACCAAAAAGCCATAGTTGCAACTAGAGCGACCATGCCCATAAACAGCATAAAAGTACCATTGCCTACGACTGCATTTGCTGCTCCATAGCCTACAAATAAAGTTGCAACAGCAAAAATAATAGGAATAGAGCTCTTTTCAGGTATGTAATATTTTTCGTGTCCGGATACTTCAGTGCTCATGCTTCATCACCATTATTTCTTCTCTATCTTTTTCAAACAGAGTATAAGATAAATAAACATCGTTTACATTTTTTCTAAGATCTGAATCTATAAAGAATCTTAAAGGCCATTCTTGTTTCTCATATGGCTCAAGAACTATATCTCCATCTAAGCAAAAGCATTGTATTTTTTTAACATTATCCGCCGCTAAGCCGGGAGAGACTGAAGGCACAATAGATACAGTAATTTTCTTGTTTGTTTTATTTTCAGCAATGTATGTAGTTGCACTTACTGTGTCTGTAATAACTGATAGATTCTGTACGGATGGATAAAATTCAATTGGAGCTGCTCCACTTACAGTAGACAAGAATTTAATATTTATTTCTCTTTCTTTTATTTCCTCCTGTTTCTTAAAAAAATCAGAAGGTCCATAAATTTTTCCATTAAGGCCTGTTACTTCACAGAATACGTTATACAAAGGGACCAATAAAAAAGAAAAGAAGAACATTGCTGTCACCGCTGAAAGCAATCCAAGTAAAATTTTGTTCTGAAAAGGTCCTTTAGCCATTTATCTTCGGTGGTGTTTCAAATGTATGATATGGCGCAGGCGAATCAACGGTCCATTCAAGACCATCAGCACCTTCCCATACCTGTGAGGTTGCTTTTTTACCAACAAATATTGTTTTTAATACTATGTATAAAAATAGAAGCTGAGAGAATCCAAATAAAAATGCTCCTACTGAAGAAACAGCATTCCATTCAGCAAATTGCAACGCATAATCAGCATATCTTCTTGGCATACCAGCAAGACCTACAAAATGTTGAGGAAAGAAAGTTACATTGACGCCTATAAAAGACAGCCAGAAGTGAAGTTTTCCTAATTTTTCGTCATACATGTTGCCAGTCCATTTCGGAAGCCAAAAATAAACTGCTGCCATAATTGAAAAAACCGATCCTGGCACAAGAACATAATGGAAATGAGCGACAACAAAATAAGTATCGTGATATTGAAAGTCTGCAGGCGTTATTGCCAACATGAGTCCTGAGAAACCACCTATTGTAAATAAAACAACAAAGGCGATTGCGAATAGCATCGGTGTTTCATACGTGATCGAACCTTTAAATATTGTTGCGCACCAATTAAAAACTTTAACGCCTGTTGGAATGGCTATTAGCATCGTCGCCCACATGAAGAATAGCTCAGCAGCTAAAGGCATTCCAACAGTAAACATGTGATGGGCCCAAACAACAAAAGAAAGAATTGCAATAGAAGACATTGCATAAATCATAGAAGCATGTCCAAAAAGAGGCTTTCGTGAAAATGTTGAGATAATATGTGATGTAATTCCAAAAGCTGGAAGAATCATTATATAAACCTCAGGATGGCCAAAAAACCAAAATACATGCTGAAAGAGAACAGGGTCTCCTCCACCGGCTGCATCAAAAAATGAAGTTCCAAAATATGCATCCATAAGCAACATAGTGACCGCTCCTGCAAGAACTGGCATTACTGCTATCAACAAATAAGCTGTAATTAACCATGACCACGTAAATAATGGCATTTGCATAAGTGTCATGCCTGGTGCTCTCATGTTCATGATAGTTACTATCACATTAATTGATCCCATGATCGAAGAGACTCCCATTATGTGTACAGCAAACACAAAGAATGCAACATTAGGATAATTTGTTGATAGTGGTGCATAGAAAGTCCAACCAAAACCTGGCATGCCACCTTCCATAAATGCTGTAGATAATAAAATAGCGAAAGCTGTTGGCAGAAGCCAAAAACTTAAGTTATTCATCCGTGGTAAAGCCATATCTGGTGCGCCTATTTGCATTGGAATTAACCAGTTTGCTAAACCAACAAATGCTGGCATAACTCCTCCAAAAATCATTATTAGGCCATGCATTGTGACTAGTTGGTTGTATCTAATTGGGTCCATAAGTTGAAGACCAGGCTCAAATAGTTCTGCTCTTATGCCCATAGCAAACGCACCGCCAAGTAAAAACGCTAAAAAGCTAAACCAAAGATAAAGTGTTCCTATATCTTTGTGGTTCGTTGTTGTCATCCATCTCCAGATGCCTTTTCTCGGTCCATGATGATCATCATGATGATCGTGATTTTCAACTACTGCACTCATTTCATTCGCTCCTATGTGTCTCTGTTCTTATAGTCAACTATATCCTTTGGGATAACTAATTCCGAATCTGCTTCAGTTCCATTACCCCAGGAAAGCTTTGTAAAAGTTATGACTGCCGCCATTTCTACTTCATTTATTTGTTCAGCAAAAGATTGCATCTGGCTGCCCCTTACTCCTTCCATTAAAATTTCAATTTGTTTAGCTTTATCATTTATTACAACATCACTGCCAGCTAGAGCAGGATAAAATCCTGGAATTCCAGCTCCATTTGTTTGGTGACATGCAGCACATCTTGTTGTGTAGATTTCTTCTCCTGTTGCAAGTAATTCTTCTACTGTCCATTCTTTTTCGGTCAGATATGCTAGTTCTGCTGCTATGTTTCTTTTCTCTTGAAGCCAAGCATCATATTCCTCTCTTGTTACTGCTTCAACAACTATAGGCATATAAGCATGTCTTTCTCCACATAACTCTGTGCAATTACCTCTATAGATCCCTGGAACATTTACTTGTGTTTTTGCAACATTAATAAATCCTGGAATGGCATCTTGTTTTACTGCAAAATCACTCATATACCATGAATGAAGCACATCACTGCTCGTAATTAAAAATCTAATTGGGGTATTGATAGGAATAACAACTGGCTCATCAACCTCAAGCAAATAATTTTCACCTTTTTCAACTCTATTAAATTCATATTGGTCTGGTGGGGTAGTTAAGTTTGAGAAAAAGCTCAATTGCTTATTGCCTGCCTCGTCAACATACTCATCTAGATATTTGTATTGCCATTTCCATTGCCATCCAACTACCTGAATATCAATGCCTCCTTCTTCTGCTTCGTGATCATATATTTTTTTAAGTGTAATTGAGGCTGGAATAGCCATCAGGATTAATATAATTGTAGGAACAATGGTCCAAATGATCTCTAGTTTGTGATTATCATAAAATTTTGCTGGGTTTTTGTTATTAGAACGCCTATATTTCCACATAGACCAGAAAAGAAATCCAAAAACTACAACACCTATGCCTACAACAACCCAGAATATAAGCATATGGAGTTCAAATACTTCTTTGCTTATATCGGTCACACCAATAGGCATGTTTAGATCCAGCCAATCAGCAGATGTAAAAAACGGTATTAAGTAGAGAATAAGTAGCTTTAGCTTGTTCTTCATGTACGCCATATACTACTATAAATAGGGTTAATGTCGAGCAATACAACCAATCAAATAAACTATTTTTAATCGTTGATTATCTTTATAGATTCTATCTCTTCGCCGTCTTTTTGTTTTGAGTAATTACAGGAGATACATTTAATCTCTGAATCGTCGTTTTTAAGCTTAATAGAGTCTATGTCGCCACATGAGGGGCACACTGCTCCAGCTATAAATTTATAATCACTCATCTAATAATATTTTTTTTATATTTTCGGTGCTTGGTCTGTGTTCAAACCAGTGTTCAAAACTATCGGCTGCTTGCTCAACTAACATGCCTAAACCGTTATATAGTCTAGTCTCATCAATAACTGCCATTTCAGCTAATATAATATTTGTTTCGCTTTTATAGTTAATGTCATAAATTGATCCATTTGTTTCAAAATTTATATTTTCTATGAGGTTTAAAGATTCAAGGTCAAACTTTTCTGCACATGAAATAAATAAATCGACTGGCTCGCCGGAATATTTCTTTAAATCTTCATTATTTTGTATAAGTTCTTCAATCTTGTCTTTGTTTCTATTTGTAATATAGGTGTTTTTTGCTGATTCAAGCTCTTTAAGAATTGATTTCCCTGCTCCCCCTAAGCCAAAAAGTAATATATTTTTATTTTCCACTTTAATGTTTTTAGATTTTATGTCTGCAATAAACCCAGTGCCATCAGTTGAAGCTGATTCAATCTCTTTTCCATACAAACAGTTCACTGAATCTAGATTTTTTGAAAATTCCTGGGCAACAATTTCTTTGTAGGGCTTAGTTATGTTTAACCCGACCCCTCCTTCCTTAAAAAAATTATAAATAAACGGTATGGGGTCATCTTCTACATCATAAATTTCATAATTTAAGTCTATGCCAGCTGCTTCAGCAAATAATTTGTGTATTTTAGGAGACAGTGAATATGAAATATCTCTTCCCAAAACTCCAGATCTATGAGTCATCTATCCAATCCTTAGGGCTCTTTATAAACTTATAGAGATTTTTTTCTTTTTCTGTAAGATTTTCATCAAATTTATATCTCCATGCCACATCATTAGGCAATGACATTAATATTGATTCAATTCTTCCGCCCGTCTGTAAGCCAAACAATGTTCCTCTGTCATAAACAAGATTAAATTCTACGTAACGGCCTCTTCTAAATTTTTGAAATTCTTTATCTCTCTCTTCAAAGTCTAAGTCTTTTCGTTTATTTATTATCTCGATATAGGAATTAGTAAATGCTTCACAAACATTCTGAGACAATTTAAGCCCATGATCTAGAGTCTCTGCTTTATGCTTCTCGTAGAATATGCCCCCTATTCCTCTATGCTCTTTTCTATGTTTAATAAAGAAGTATTCGTCACAATTTTTTTTGAAGTCTATATATAAATTTTCATTGATGGAATCACATGCTTTTTTTGCCGATTTATGCCAATTGGCACAATCCTCTTCAAATAAAATATATGGAGTTAAGTCAAAACCTCCTCCAAACCACTCTTCAAGAATTTGCCCATCTTTAAATGTGCAGAAATATCGTACATTTAAGTGTGCTGTCGGTATGTTTGGGTTTTTCGGATGAAAAACTACTGAAACACCAGTAGCAAAAAAAGGCATCTCTGTTGAATTGTCCATACTTCCAACTGAAGATGCTGGAAGAGAGTTTCCTGATATTTTAGAAAAGTTTATGCCTGCTTTATCAAAAAAGCTTCCTTGATCAACAACAATAGATGTGCCACTACCAAGGTTCTCTTTTTTCCATTCGTCTTCAATAAAAAAATTAGAATCCTCATAAGGGCTAATCTTTGAATATAAGTTTTTGTGCAGCTTACTAAAAAAATCTGCTATTTGATTTGTTTTATCTTCTGTATTCATTAGTTTCTACATCCAGAATTCTTGATGGGCCTTCTTCTCCTCCTAAAGGAAGATCTAAAACACCATAAACTGTTTCATTGAAAGTATATTTTATT
>CAYFES010000007.1:0-22068 GCA_964342225.1 uncultured Gammaproteobacteria bacterium | reverse complement strand
GTAACCAACAATGGTTCTACTTATACAGTTAAGAAAGATCCAGATTATTCATGGGCAGGTTGGGTGAATACACCAATTACCTTTAGTTTCCCAATGGAAGCAGGAGCAGGAGTTCCATATGACGGTTATGAGCTACTATCAGTTGGAGTTAATGTGATATTCCATGTAATAGGAAGTGCATACGATGTTAATTTCCCAGCTTTAAAAGCTCGTTTGCTTGATGATGTTGGAATCTTGGTTGCTGAATCTACCTCCTCAGTTACTGATGGAGTGGGAGCATTTGTTTTTGATGAATTAACAGCAGGAACTTATAGATTAACAATCGGTTCAGACATAAATGGAGATAATGCATGGGGCGGTCCTGGAGAAATGTCTGGTTCTAGTAATTTATTTCAAATTACAGACACCAATGTTACTGTTGATATAAATCTTGCGCCTGAAAAGAGTGGAGTTGCCAATAATCCACCAGAGATAACATCAACACCAACAACAGTTGCTTTCGTAGGATCAACATATATTTATGGTGTAGATGCTTCTGATGCAGATGATGACGATCTTACATATGCATTGACTGTATATGATTCATCTGGAAATGAAGTCGACTCTTTCTTATCCTTTGGAGCTTTCCCATGGCCAGCAACAACTCTATCAGGAACACCAACTGCAGATGATGTTGGTGTGTATACTGTAAGAATAGTGGTCACAGATGGTACTGATGCTGCTGTTCAAGAGTACAGTCTAGAAGTTAAACAAAGTTAATTCCTAATGACGAGAAAAAATGATTCCATGTTGGAAGATTTTTTTAATTCAATTTCACCAGAATATAATTTCAATGAGACAAGAACACCTGAAGAGCCAGATTATTCTCAAGATCATAATTGGGCAGCTTTACCAACTATAACTTCTGTAGCAGAGCTATTTCCTAAAGAATTAAAAAAAGAAAATGTTCAAAAGGAAGTAGACTGCTTTTTTATTCATCCCACTGGCTTCTTTCTTAAAGATTGGAATTTTGATATTTCAAAAGACACTTCAACCTTTCAAAGAACTGAATTAATGCTGGCAACTCAGGCCTCTATTTTTAATGAAGTTTCTAATATTTATGCACCAGAATATAGGCAAGCAACATTTGCTGCCATTGCTACAAATCTAGAACAGAACAGTATCAATTCTTTAGAATTAGCCTATCAGGATGTAAAGAATTCTTTTTCCTATTATGTAGAGAATCTAGCTGAAGATAGACCATTTATTCTAGCCTCACATAGCCAAGGATCTCTACATGCTCAAAGATTATTGTCAGAAGAATGTTTTAAAACTTATTTTGATAAGAATCTAATTGTTGCTTACCTTATTGGCTATCCACTTGAACAAGATTATCTTGACTACCATAACTACAAAATATCTTCTTCTGAAAACCAAATTAAAGCTGTTATTCAATTCCAATCTGTGGGCGAAGGAGTAAAAAGAGAGAGGTTAAAATACTGGATGTGTGATGGTTCTGGCTATTCTTTACAACCGATTAAAAAGCTTGCCACAACAAACCCAATCTCTTGGGATTCTTCATTAGATTGGCATAAATCAGAATTTGATTCTTTAGTGATGCCAAGAATTTCAGGAACTTCGGTCCTGATGGACTATTATCGTGCTGAAAGTAATGAGAGTTATATAAAAGAAATATGGCTACCATCAGACCAAGAATTCTCTGCAAGAATAAGTGATGATGGTTATCTTGAGGCCAAAGGATCTACGATAGACAGAATACTGGGAAAAGTTATCGGATGGGATAAAGATTTACATGTATGGGACTATCAAATTTTTTGGAATCATATAAGAAAGAATGTTAAAAAAAGAGTCGATACTTTTTTGGGAAAATAATTGAAACTTAACAATCTAGAAAAAATTTCATTTGGACTTGGTGGCGGAGTCAATGCTATAAAGACAGATTTCTTCGTCTTTTATTTAGGCGTCTATTATTTAACAATTATTGGTCTAAACCCATTACTGACCGGTATCGCATTATTTGTAGCTTTAATTTTTGATGCTATTACAGATCCACTCATAGGAGCATTTTCAGATCGACTGAAAACTAAATATGGTCGTCGTCATTTACTAATGGCATCATCTTTAATACCAATATCATTAAGCTATATTCTTCTTTTTATCCCTGATTCTTCTTGGTCACAGGATCAGATAAAACTTTTTATTTGGTTACTTTGTTTTACTATATTAACTAGATTCTCGGTAACTCTTTTTGACATACCTCACAGAGCATTAGCTGCTGAAATACCAGATACATATGAAGATAAAGCTAAAATTATGTCACTTAGGGAGGGTTTTCAGTCTTTAATAGCTCTCTCTCACTCTTTCATTATTTTACCTCTATTAAACTTTGGTTCTGGCTCATCATCTTGGTTAAATGTAGGCCTTATAGGAGCATTCCTGATGTTTGTTTTTGGTTTTATATCAATTATTGGTACAAAAAATTTAATACCCAATTTAAGAACATGGAATGAAGATGCTAACTCTAAACATAATTCAAGATGGAAAAAACTAAGCTCAGAATTAAGTTTTGTTTTTAGAAACAAAACTTTATTAATATTTCTTGTAGGCTCTATATTTATACAAATTGCTTGGGGCCTTGCTAATAGCTTAACTCTTTTAACAAATACTCATTTTTGGGGCCTTGAAACAGTTCAACTTCGACAATTCATAACAGTTTATTTTTGTTCAACTATTTTTAGTTGGCTGATAACTCCAAAACTTGTAGAAATATTTGATAAGAGAAATATAGTAATTTTTAGTTTGATTGTTGTTGGCATATTCCAATCTTTACCATTTTTACTCTATAAGTTTGACTTAACACCTCCACAAGGCAGCCAAGAACTAATAATATTCTTATCAATTCCACTTTTTTTAACAGGAACCTTCTCTTTAGTAAGCTTAATGACAAGAGAAGCAATGGTTCCTGATGTTATTGATGCAATACATCTAGAATCAAATATAAGACAAGATGCAACAATAAGTTCATTAACATCATTCTGCGCCAAGTGCATGACAGGGTTTGGGCAGTTTTTTTCAGGCTTTATTCTTTGGTTAATTGCTTTTCCTAGAGCAGGCAATGAGCCTACATTAGCACAAGAAGAATTCTTAGCTTTTTTTCAAGGTCCGATGATTTTTATTCTTTTTTTAATCCCTATTTTTATACTCTCTTATTATTCAATAACAAGGAAACAACACAGAGAGATTAAAGAAGGTTTAGAGAATTCTTAAGTTGGAGTTTATAATTTAAGCTCATTAAATTAGGGACTAAAAATGGATGTAAAAGATGCAATAAATAAAAGACGTTCAGTAAGAGGTTTTTTAAATAAAGAAGTCGACATTGAAATAGTAAAAGAAATTTTAGAAATCTCTAAAAGAGCACCATCAGGTGTAAATTCTCAACCTTGGAAAGTTTATGTCTTGATGGGAGAGGCCAAGAATAAACTAGTAAAAGAAGCTTGCGAGAAATTTGATAAAGGAGAAATGGAAAAAGAACTTTATCAAGTTTACCCAGAAGAAAGGCCTGACTGGTACAAGGCTAGACAAAGAAGTACAGGATTTGCTTTATATGGAGCACTTGGCATTGGCAAAGAAGATATGGACAAGAGAATTGCTCAAGCAAAAAAGAACTATGAATTTTTTGGTGCACCAGTTGGACTTTTTATAACAGTAAATAAAGCTGTAGGTCCAAATGGTTGGGGTCATGTTGGCCATTTTATTCAGAATGTATGTTTAGCTGCTGTAGGAGCAGGGTTAGGAACTTGTCTTCAAGAAGCATGGGCAGGATTGCCAACATTAGTAAAAGAGCATGTTGGTCATGGCGATGATGAAATACTTTGGTGTGGAATCGCTTTAGGTTATGAAGACCCAGATCATCCAGCAAATAGTTTTAAAACAGAAAGAGAAGAACTAGAGAGCTACGCAAAGATATTGGAATGAAAGAATTTAATCTACCTAGCCAACACGGCAATCTTAGAGGTGTTGTTTGGGATGATGTTCGAAATCCAATTGGAACTGTTCAGATAGCTCATGGCCTTGCTGAATATCATGGCAGGTATATTGAAACAGCAGAATTCCTGAATGACCTTGGGTATATAGTTTATTGTAATGATCATTTAGGCCATGGCTTACATATATCTGATGGCAAACTTAAAGGCTATTTTAAGGAGAAGGATGGTTATGATGCTGTTGTAGATCAACTTGCCGAGATGAATCTATATATCAGAAAAGAAAACTCATCCTTAAATCATTATATTCTGAGCCATAGTCTTGGAACACCATTAACACTTTCTTTACTTAAAAGAAATATTTCATTTCATGGAGTGGTTCTTAGTGCAGCATTTAGTTTGAGCCCAGGGTTGCTTTTCCTTAACAATCTTCTTTTATGGCCAGAATATACATTCAATGACAGAAAATCTGTTAGCAATGAGATGGAGAAACACACCACTTTAAAACATAACTCTTTTTTTGAGCCTAATAGGACAACTCATGATTTTCTTTCAGGAGATAAAACTAAAGTCGATGAATATATTGCTGATCCATACTGCGGGTTCCCTAAAACAATCCAACTATGGAAAGATTTAGTATTAGGATTTAAAAATCTTTGGACCAAAAAAAGTTTTTCTTCTATTGATTTAAATATTCCATTTTTAGTTTTAACAGGAGATAAAGATCCTATAAATGAAAACGGAAAACAGGCCCAAGAAATATCTAACTTATTGATTGAATGTGGTTTTCAGGCAGAATTTAAGTCATATGAAGGAATGAGACATGAACCTCTTACAGAACTAGAAAGAGATATCGTAATGAAAAGAATTGGCAAATTTTTTGAGTCTAATGTCTAGTTTCTTCTTCTATTAGGCTGAACATAAGTTTGAAGTATTAAAATCCTTTCAGTGATTATTTCTCTGATCTTAAAGTTATTTCTAGCAATTCTTCTGGCTTCCTGAAGGTCTCTTAATGCTTCTTCATATCTTCCTGAATAAAACAGAAACTCACTATTAGTAAGGTGATAGCCGAGCATGTTGTTGCTGTTTTTTTGCACCGCACTAAGATCTTTTAATAAATTTATGTCTACAGGACGATAGAATTTTATATCTTCTAATATTTGTTCTGCAGCAATATAGTTTTCTTCTAAAATATATGCATTAGCAAGATTGTAGCTGAGAGGGTAGTTTCCCAGCGATACATCTAGAAGTTTTTTAGTATAGTCTTTGCTTTTTCTAACATTACCTGATTCTGTATAAACCTCTGCTATTGTAGTTTTTATAATTAAGTTATCTGGGTACTTAGTTTCTAGTGATTTAAGGATTTCAATTGATTTTGTGAAATTTAATTTCTTCTTTTCTAAAAGAGATGCAAAATATAAATCTTCATCAGTTTCTCCAATTTCTTTTTCAAAAGCCTTTATAGAAAGATTATCAGTCATTAAAAATTTAACTCTCTGTTTAATCAACTTAAAATTTAGACTATTAATTGTTCCACCTTCGGAGCCTCTTGCTCTTTCTCTTGATTCTGTAATTCTTCTAGTAGTAATTGGGTGAGTTAAAAGAAATTCTGGAACATTATCGCCGCTCAATCGTCTTAATTCTTGCATATTCTTAAACATTTCTGCCATTTCGCTTGTGTCATATCCAGCATTTTCGAGAGTTACAAACCCCTCTCTATCTGCTTCAGTTTCATATAACCTTGAGAATCTTAATTGTTGTGATGCAAGGAGCCCTTGTCCTCCCAATATAGCTGCAGGACTTCTAGTTGTAACTGCAACGATAATTGAGGCCAATATGGCTGCCATACTAGCATTACTCCTATCACTACTTTCTAGAATTTGTCTGGCAAAGTGTCTTTGACTTAAATGAGCTAATTCATGAGAGACTACAGAAGCAAATTGAGCTTCATTATCAGAATGCTTGAATAGACCTGCATTAATTCCAATTATTCCTCCAGGAGCAGCAAAAGCATTTAAGTTGTTGTCTTCTATTAATAACACTTCAAATGTTTTTTTATTTACTTTGCTTTTTTCACCAATTTTATAGATAAATAATTCTGTCCATTCTTGAACAATGGGATCATATAGTATCTTCGCTTCTTTTTTTAGATCTCTTAAAAATTGTCTTCCAAGTGCTTGCTCTTCAGTCTCAGAGACAGCACCACTTAGCCTGTCTCCTATTAGCGGTAGTTCAATTGTTTTTTCCTGTGCAATAACAATACTTGCAAATAACATGCATATAAAGAAATGAATAGTTTTTTTAATCATAAGAGTTAACTATAATTATTTGATAACTATTTTATAAGAAGATTCAATAAAATGAGATTAAATAATTTATTAAAGAATCAACAGTTAATGTTTCTTTCTACAATTTTAGCCGTTGGATTCTTTTCTTTATGGGTGGTTGGGGACTTATCTTCATTCATATTGGCAAGCATAGTTTTAGCCTTTTTATTTAGGCCAATTCATGTCTATTTCACCAAAATAGGCGTTCCCAAAGGAATAAGTGTTCTTATTACATTCTTAATTGCAATCTTAATAGCATTCTTATTTCTTATATTATTTATCCCTCTTTTTATAAATGAAGCCCAAAGATACATTTCTGAAATTCCAAGTTTTTCATTTCTGCAAGAACCATTAAGGGATTTTTTAGGGCAAATTAATGCTCCTATCGAGTCAATTGAAGGTGCCCAAAGTTTGTTGTCAGATATAAGCGGTATAGCTGCTGATGCTTTATCTTTTGGTTTATCGAGAATACAAGAGACTTGGAACCTTTTTCTAGGAATTACTCTTGTTCCTATTTTTCTTTTTTTCTGGTTGTGGGATACAGATACATTGTCTTCTGGGTTCTCAACACTAGTTCCTAAAAAAAGAAAGTTTTTAGTTAGGGTTTGGAATGAAACAAATGACAATGTTCAGAATTATTTCAAAGGAAAATTTATTGAAGTATTAGTAGTTGGTGTTGTTGGGAGTTTAATGTTTTGGGCTCTTGGTTTAGATAGCCCAGTCTTGGTAGGAACAACATTAGGACTTAGCCAACTAATACCTTTCTTTGGCCCAGTATTTATGACATTTCCTATACTGGCAGTTTCACTAGCTCAATTTGGCTTTGAGCCTTATGTTCTAGTTATTTTCTTTGCTTTTGTAGTTTTACAATTTATAGATGGAAATATATTTTTACCAATCTTGATGGCAGGTGTAGTTAAATTGCCAGCAGTAGTAGTGTTACTTTCAGTTTTCTTTTTTGGCGCTATTTTCGGAATCTGGGGAATATTTTTTGCTGTACCATTATCCAGTTTCATAAAATCACTTATGGATAATTGGAAATTTATTGATTCTTAATCTATAGAGCAGAGTTCTTGATACACATCCTCTACATGCCCAGGAACTTTAACTCCTCTCCACTCTTTTACTATTGAACCATCTGGACCAATTAGGAAAGTACTTCTTTCTATTCCCATATATTTTCTTCCATACATTGATTTTTCTTTCATTACTCCATAGGCATTGCACATATCTTCATCTGGATCTGATATTAATGGAAAATTTAAAGATTCTTTTTCTTGAAAGCTTTTATGAGATTTAATTGAATCTCTTGAAACTCCAACTATGGAACAATCTTTTGCTTTAAATTTCTTAGCGTAGTCTCTAAAGTCTTGACTTTCTATAGTGCACCCAGAAGTTTTATCTTTAGGGTAAAAGTATATTACGAGGTATTTTCCTTTAAAGTCATTAAGACTTAAATGCTTATTTTCATCAATTAAACCTAAAAAACTCGGTGCTTTTGTTTTATCATTCATGAATAGATTATAGGAAAAATTATTTTGAAAGGAAGTGTCGTAGCAATTGTTACTCCAATGGACAATAAAGGATCAATTGATTTTGATTCATTTAGTAAATTAATTAAATTTCATGAAGATTCAGAAACTGATGGAATAGTTCTTGTTGGCACAACAGGAGAATCAGCAACACTAAATAAAGAAGAACGCGAAGAAATATTTAAATTTGCAAAGGATTCAACAGATATTCCTCTAATGGCAGGAATAGGAAGCTCGTCTACATTGGAAGCTTGTAAGCTTGCAGATATAGCTTTAAAAAACAATATAAATGAATGTTTAGCAGTAACACCTTACTACAATAAACCTTCTCAAAAGGGATTGTCTCTTCACTATCAAGAGTTATGCAAAACAGGAGCTAATATAATGTTATATAACGTTCCTGGAAGAACAGGAGTCGATCTTTTGCCCAAAACTGTTCTTGAGCTTGCTGAAATAGAAAATATCACAGGTATAAAAGAAGCTGTAAATACTAAGGACAGATTTAGAGATCTATTAGAAGTAAAAGCAATCAGGCCTGAATTTTTATTACTGTCAGGAGATGACCCAACATTCGTTAGTTTTATGAAAGAAGGAGCAGATGGAATTATTTCTGTGGCCGCAAATGTAATTCCTAAGCAAATAAAAGAATTGAGTGATTTATGTTTTTCTAAAAAATTTGAAGAAGCAAAAACAATTAATGAAAAATATTTAAATCTTTATGAACTTTTGTTCACAGAAGCAAGTCCAAGTCCTTGTAAATTCTTACTTGAAAAAATGTCGTTACTAGAGAATAATCTTAGATTACCTTTACACCCACTTTCAGAGGAATTTAGGGAAAAAATATATGAAGCTTTTAATAAAATTTAGTCTCTTAATTCTAGGGATACTTATCCTGGAAAGTTGTTCAGTAACAGAGAATACTGAAAAATATTGTCCGGAAGATGGTTGTCTCTTAGTTAGAGAAAACCCAAATGATAGATTCACTGAAGAAGGAGCTGTATCAGATCTTGAAGAAGAGCTAGAAGGATTGGAAATCTCAGATGATTTTCCCTATCCACCAGAGGGCCAAAGTTACCTTAAAGAAGGTTTAGTGCCAAGACCAAAGAAAATATTTTCATCTGAAGGCTCAGAAAGTGTAGAGGTCAGAAGACTAGGAGGCATTTATTGGATCTATATGGAAGCCTTACCATCAAAAACATGGCCCTTAATGAAAGATTATTTATTTGATAATCAATACAATCTTGTTTTTGAAAGTCCTGAAAGTGGAAAAATAACAGCAGAGAAATCAGAAGACAAGATGTTTGTTACATTGGAACATGGAATTAAAAACAATAGTTCAGAAATTTACTTAGCTAATGATGATAAAACAAGCAAAGATCAGGTATTTTTTGAAGAAATGGCATCTTATCTATCTGAGAATCTTCCAGGCTATCAAGGAGATTCAATTGCAGCACAAGGTTTGAATTTAAATAAAAAAGCAAGAATTGTTTACGTAAAAAAAGAGATAGGAATTGAATTTAGGCTCCCATTTGACAGGACATGGTCAGCAATTTCCAGAGCAATTGAAAAAACAGGGTATGAAGTTTCTGATAGAAATAGAGACTTAAAATATATTCAAATCAAAGTTAAAAGAGAAAATACAGGATGGTTGAATAACCTTTTTTCTCCTGCCAATACCGAAAGATATTGCCCAGAAGGAGGGTGTTTGTTTGATGGTGAAGAAAATGTTGATGCAGATTACGAATTAATTTTTTCACAATCTGAGAACAATACACTTTTAGAATTTAAAAAATTATCCAATACTAATGTAACTGTCGATCAATTAGTTGATGAAATAAATGAATCATTATCATGACAGAAAAATTTAATCTTATCTCTGAAGGTAAAGCTAAGTCGCTTTATGAAACTTCTGAAGAATCTGAATTACTAATGGTGTATAGAGATGATACATCAGCTTTTGATGGCAAGAAAAAAGAAGCTTTAAAAGGCAAGGGAGAAATAAATAATAAATTTAATGCTTTCATTATGGAGTATCTTTCTAATAATGGTGTTGAAACTCACTTCCTTAAATTAGTAGAAAAAAATGAAAGTCTTGTAAAACGACTTGATATGCTTCCAGTTGAATGTGTAGTAAGAAACATTGCCACAGGATCATTATGCAGAAGGCTAGGAGTCAAGGAAGGCATTAAATTTGAAGATCCTCTTTTTGAATTTTTCTTAAAAGATGATGATCTTGGAGATCCACTTATAAATGATAACCATATAACAGCATTTGGATGGGGAGCTGAAGAAGAAATAGCCACAATGAAAGAAATAACTTTTAAAATCAACCATCTTCTTTGTGCACTTTTCAAGGAAGTAGGATTAATTTTAGTTGATTATAAGGTTGAGTATGGAAGATCTAATGGATCTCTTATATTGGGTGATGAATTTACTCCAGATGGCTGCAGAATATGGGATGCTGAAACAGGAGAAAGTCTAGATAAAGATAGATTCAGAAAAGATCTTGGTGATGTAGTCGAGTCTTATCAAATAGTAGCCCATAAATTAGGCATTTCTCTTTAGTTTTTTACTCTAAACCCTACATCTCCTATAATAGATACCGCAATGAAAACTAAAGCTATATATTTTGATTATGCAGCAACGACCCCTGTTGACCCAAGGGTTGCAAAGAAAATGCATGAATGTCTATTGCTAGATGGTAATTTTGGTAACCCTGCTTCTAGATCACATGAATTTGGCTGGAAAGCCGAAGAGGTAGTTGAGAAGGCAAGATTACAGGTGGCAGACCTTATAAATGCAGACTCAAGAGAAATAGTCTGGACTTCTGGAGCTACAGAGTCTGACAATCTTGCCATAAAAGGCGCAGCTAAATTTTACAAAGATAGAGGCAATCATATTATTACCTCTAAAATAGAACACAAAGCGGTATTAGATCCTTGCAGACAGCTCGAAAGAGAAGGGTTTGAAGTAACTTATCTGGATCCAGATGAGGACGGAGTTGTAAGCTTAGAAGAAATAAAAAAATACGTTAAAGAAGAAACAATCTTAATTTCATTAATGCATATTAATAATGAACTAGGTTCAATAAATGATATCGACAAGATAGGAGATTTTGCACGCGAGAAAAATATTATTTTTCATGTCGATGCAGCTCAGAGCATAGGAAAAATAGACATAGACTTATCTAAATTAAATGTTGACCTAATGTCGTTTTCAGCTCATAAATGTTATGGACCTAAAGGCATGGGAGCTTTATATATAAGAAGAAAGCCTAGAGTTAGGCTAGAAGCACTGATACATGGTGGCGGTCATGAAAGAGGATTTAGATCTGGAACTCTAGCAACTCATCAGATTGTTGGAATGGGAGAAGCCTTTAGTTTAGTCAAAAAGGAAATGGCAAAAGATAATAAGAAAATAAAGCAGCTCTCAGAATTCTTTTGGGATCAAATATCAGGAATTGAAGAAATAGTGCTAAACGGGAACAAGAAAAATAAAGTTGCGAATATAACAAATGTCAGCTTTTCTTATGTAGAAGGTGAATCGTTAATAATGGCACTAAAAGATGTTGCTGTTTCTTCAGGCTCTGCATGTACATCAGCAAGCTTAGAACCTTCTTATGTTCTTAGAGCTTTGGGAAGACCAGATGAGTTAGCACATAGTTCAATAAGATTCTCTTTTGGTAGATTTACTACTAAAGAAGAAGTTAAAATGGTAGCAGAAACAACTAAGCGGGTGGTTAGACAACTTAGAGAATTGTCACCCTTATGGGATATGTATCTCGATGGGGTTGATCTTGAAAAAGTTGAGTGGGCACCCCATTAATAAATTATGGCTTATTCAAGAAAAGTAATAAAAAAGTTTGAGGAAACTCTTAATAATCCATCAGCAAATAATGTTGGTAGATTAGACCCAAATTCAGATAGTGTTGGCACAGGTATGGTAGGCGCACCGGCTTGTGGAGATGTAATGCGACTTCAGATTGAAGTAGATAGCGAAAATAAAATTACTGACTGCAAATTCAAGACTTATGGCTGCGGTTCTGCAATTGCATCAAGTCAACAAATGATTGAAATGCTTAAAGGAAAGACACTAGAAGAAGCAAAAAGTATAAAGGATAGAGAAATTGCTAAATTGCTTGAATTGCCACCAATAAAATTACATTGCAGTGTTCTTGCTGAAGATAGCATAAAAAAAGCCATTGCAGATTATGAATCCAAGAAAGCATAAACCTGAAATTCTAAATTTTACACCTAAAGCTTTAGCTCACTTTAAGCATAAAGTGTCTCTACAGGGCAAAGAAAACAAAGTTAAATTAGGGGTGAAGAAAATGGGCTGTAATGGATATTCGTATTATTTTGAGTTCACTAATAAAAGTAATAAATCTGATCACAAGCTAGTTGTTGATGATGTTCAATTTGTTATACCTATAGAGTCCTTGGAAATAATAAAAGGCAGTCAAGTTGATTTTATGATAGAGGGCTTAAATCAAGGCATAAAATTTATAAATCCTAATGCTAGTGCAGTCTGTGGATGCGGTGAAAGTTTTACTGTACGGGATGAAGCTACGAAATCCGAAGATGCAGGAACTGCTCAAAAAAAAAGTTAAAAATTTTACCTCACGAGACAATCTGTCCTGATGGGGCAACCATAGATCTACAAAAAGATGAAACTATTCTAGACGCCTGCTTACGCAATGGTATTAATATCGAGCATGTTTGTGAGAAAGCATGTGCTTGCACAACATGCCATGTAATTATAAAAGAAGGTTTTGATAGTCTTGAAGAAGCTACAGACGAAGAAGAAGACCTCCTTGATAAGGCATGGGGACTGCAATCAACATCAAGATTGAGCTGTCAAGTAATACCGACTGAAAATGTAACAGTAATCGAAATACCTAAATATACAATTAACCAAGTTTCTGAGTTAACATAACAATGCTTAAGTGGACCGATACTCTTGATATAGCAATTGAACTTTCTGAGAAGTACCCAGAAAAAGATCCACAATGGATAAATTTTGTTGAATTGCGAAGTCTAGTTACGTCTCTTGATGATTTTGATGATGATCACGATAGATGTAATGAAAGAATTTTAGAATCCATTCAGCAGAACTGGATAGAGGAGAAAGATTAAAATGGAAAAGACATTATCAATCATAAAGCCTGATGCAGTATCAAAAAATGTTTTAGGTAAGATTCTAGATAGATTTGAAAGTTCAGGTTTGAAAATAGTTGCTATAAAAATGCTTTATCTAGATCAAGATATGGCAGAAGGATTTTATGCAGAACATAAAGCCAAGCCATTTTTCGAAAAACTTATTACTTTTATGACTTCTGGTCCAGTTGTTGTGCAGGTTTTGTCTGGAGAAAATGCTATAAAAGCCAATAGAGAGCTTATGGGGAATACAAATCCAGAAGAAGCTGCTTCAGGAACAATCAGATCAGATTTTGCTGAATCAATTGATGCTAATGCAGTTCATGGGTCGGACTCTTCAGAAAGTGCAGAACGCGAAATTTCTTATTTCTTTACAGAATCTGAAATTTTTGGCAGCTAAATTTTTTAAAATTGAAAGAACATACTATTCAAAGAAAAAAAACAAAAAAAATATGGGTTGGTGATGTACCTGTCGGTGGAGGATCACCAGTTTCTGTACAGTCAATGACCAATACAGAGACTACAGATGTAAAAGCTACTATAAATCAAATAAAAGACCTAGAAGATGCAGGCGCAGATATTGTTAGAGTTTCAGTGCCTACTATGGAAGCAGCTGAAGCCTTTAAAGAAATAAAAAAAGCTAGCAATATACCTCTTGTATCTGATATTCATTTTGATTACAAAATTGCATTAAAAGTGCTCGAGTATGATGTTGATTGCGTAAGAATTAATCCTGGCAACATCGGCAGCGAAAAAAAGATTAAAGAAGTAATCGCATCAGCCAAAGATAAGGATATACCAATCAGAGTAGGCGTTAATGCAGGGTCGCTAGAGAAAGATTTACAAATGAAGTATGGAGAACCAAATGCAGATGCACTAGTTGAATCTGCAATGAGGCATGTTGAGATACTGCTCAAAAACAATTATGAGAATTTTAAATTAAGCATTAAATCTTCGGATATTTTTATGGCAGTTGAGAGTTACGAAAAAATATCGGATTTGATAGAACAACCTTTGCATCTTGGCATTACAGAATCTGGATCTTTAAAGACAGGAACAGTTAAATCATCTATAGGTCTAGGACGATTATTGATGCAGGGAATTGGCGACACTATAAGAGTTTCTCTTGCTTCAGACCCTATTGATGAAATAAAGGTTGGCTGGGAAATGTTAAAGTCCTTGAAAATTAGATCAAGAGGTGTAAAAATTGTCGCCTGCCCGAGCTGCTCAAGACAAAATTTTCAGGTAATCAATACAGTGAATAAGCTTGAAAATGATTTGTCAGAGCTAAAAGAAGAAGTAACCCTTGCTGTTATAGGTTGCTATGTAAATGGTCCAGGAGAGTCAAAAATAGCAGATGTAGGGGTAACGGGAGCAGCACCGAAACATTTGATCTATTTAAATGGAAAACCAGCGTATAAAGTTGAAACTAAAGACCTAGAAAAAGCTCTAATAAAAGAGGTGGAAGAAATAGCAGAGAAAAAACGTAATACAATATTGAGACAATGAATGACTTAAAGACTATAAGAGGAATGCCTGATCTATATGGAGAAAATATAGAGGCTATTTCTATGGTTGAAGAAGTATGCCTTAAAACTTTCAAAAGTTTTAATTACAAAGAATTTAGAACTCCTGTTCTAGAAAACAAATCTCTTTTTGATAGATCTGTAGGAGAATCTTCAGATATTATGCAAAAAGAAGTATATGAATTTAAAGATAGAAAAGGTGAATTGCTATGTTTGAGGCCTGAAGGAACAGCTGGCTTAGTCAGAGCTTTAATAACCAATGGTTTAGATAATGATGAGATTAAAAAATTCTATTATTTAGGGCCAATGTTCAGATATGAAAGACCACAGAAAGGACGAAAAAGGCAATTTTTTCAAGCTGGAGTTGAGCTGATAGGAGATGAATCATCCGATGCAGATATAGAAATTATCCTGATCGCAAATACAATCCTTAAAAAATTAAATATCAAATCAAAGCTCCAATTAAATTACCTTGGAGATAAAAAGAGCCTACAAAAATATAATGAATACTTGAAAGAGTATTTATCAGAAACATCAAACTTACCAAAATATGTAATGAAAAATCCGATCAGAGCTTTAGATTCAAAAGACGAGAGTATTAAAAATATAATGTCCAAAGCAGAAAGCATTAAGAATTTCTTAAATAAAACTCAATTAGAAGAATTTAAAAAAATAAAATCTAAACTAGATAATATTGGAATTGAATACGAAGAGAACATTAGCCTTGTAAGAGGATTGGATTATTACAATGGTCTAGTTTTTGAGTTTCTTTCTGATGATCTGGGCGCACAAAATGCTATTTTAGGTGGAGGTAGATATGATGGGCTTATTAAAAATCTTGGAGGTAGAGATTTATCAGCTACAGGCTTTGCTCTTGGTATAGACAGACTTGCAGATATTGTGAAATTATCTTCGATTGAAAAGGATCTGTTTATAGGTTGCGTTGATAAAGAATCACGAACCTATGCTCAAACATTAGGTTACAAAATTAGAAAAGATAATAGTTTTCTTATAGTTGAGAATTATCTTGGAAACGCCAATGTAGCAAAACAATTGAAAAAAGCTGATTCTCAGGGCTTTAAATTTGCTATCATAGTCGGCCAAGATGAGCTTAAAAGCAAAACACTTAAATTAAAGAATTTAAGAGAGGATAAACCTGATCTTGAGCTAAAAGAAAAAGATTTATTGGAGTATTTTGAATGTTAGACAGAATATTAGATTTTTTAAAGAATAAATATTTTATTGGCGGAGTTGCTCTAGTGACATTAATGCTTGTTGGAAGTTCGGTAATGAATTATTACAACGAAAAAGCTAATGAAGCTGAATTTAAAAAATTTGTAAAAATAAATGAAGAATTTTCTATAGAAGAATTAGATTCTAATGAATTATTCAATAATCTTGATTTTAATTTTGATTCTTTCGGTTACGAGCTAATTACTAAAACTATACTGGCAAAAAAAGCGGTAGATGAAGAAAACTTTGACTTGGCTCTTAATCTTTTTTTAGAAATGTATCAGCTTGTTCAAAGTGAAACAATGAACAAGACAACTAAAAACATTTTACAAGAGCAATATGCTGAAAATATAGTAAGAATTTATATGGAAAAAAATGATTTTGATGGCGGAGCAACTTTTATAAAAGAAAACACTATTAATTCTTTGCGTTTTCATGAGCTAGCTGGAGATTTCTATAAATTTTTTGAAAAAAGCGAAGATTCAGTTTTTCACTATAATCAAGCTTTAACTTTTGATCTTGATGAAGCTCAAAAGAATATAATTAATTTAAAAAAACCTAAGGAATAATGAAAAAAATAATTCTATTATCAGCACTAATATTTTTGGCTAGCTGCCAAACTCTTAGCACTTTAGGTGAAACCTTTCAGTTGATTGAAGAAGATCCAAGGGCACCTACAGAACTTGATATAAATTACGACAGCTTTTTAGATCAAAAATGGTCAAAAGATGTTATTACACCAATAATTGAACTTGGATTCTTTGAAGAAAAAATAAGTCCAAATAAGTTTTTTGATATTAGTGGCGGGAAAGTGCATGTAATAGATGAAAACAATTTAAGAATTTTTGATGCAACATCTGGAGGTCTTAGAGATGTTTTGCCTTTAGAGAATGACAGAATAATGTCTGGAGTAACTGTTGGTTATAACTCTTATATATATTCTGATAGTGAAGGCAGTTTGTATGTACATAATTTAAACTCTGGAGAACTAAAATGGAAAAAAGAGCTAAGAGATATAGTTATATCTAAAGCACTTATAACCCCAAAAAATTTATTTGTTCAAACATCTTCAGATGTTTTATATGCCTTTGATCTTCAAAGTGGAGAACAGGTATGGTCTAAAAAAGCTCAAGCACCATTACTATCAATAAGAGGAACATCTTCACCTATTTTTTTTGAGGGATTAATATTCGCAAATTTTTCTAACGGTAGGTTGGCAGCAATAAGAGCAACAGATGGAATTCAATTATGGGAAAAGCCAATCTCAGTTATCAAGGGATCAACTGAACTAGAAAAATTAATGGACTCAGATAGTCCAGCTATAGCCTTTAATGACATTGTATTTGCTGCCAATTACAACGGCTCATTAACAAGATTCAATATAAGAGGTGGAGAAAAAGTTTTCTCAGTTGATTTATCTACTTCAAAACCCTTTATTCTCTATAAAGATACAATCATCGCAGTAAATAGTGATGATGAAATAATAGCTTTTGATGCTATTAATGGTTCAGAGTCTTGGAAAAATTCAAAATATAAGTTTAGACGAATCACAGCTCCTGCTTTATATGATAATTATGTTTATTTTGGAGATGTGGAAGGTTATTTGCATAAAGTAGATCCTGCAACAGGTGAAATTGTTGGTCTTCAGGCAACAAATCTTAAGTCAGTTTCTCAAATTGAAGCCTTTGCTAATAAATTAATTGTTCAAGATAGCGCAGGTTCAGTTTCAGCCTTCGAACTAAAATAATGAACAAAACAATTGCTTTGGTCGGTAGAACTAATGTCGGCAAATCATCTATTTTTAATAAGCTTGTAAAAGCAAAATCTTCTATTGTCTCTAGCCAAGAAGGCTTAACCAGAGATATGAAGACAGCTGAACTAAAGTCTGGAAAGAAGACTGTTCAGTTAGTCGATACAGGCGGTTTTTATACATCTAAAGATGATGATTTTGAAGATTTAATTCTCATCAAAGCTCATGAAGCAATTGGTACATCAGATTTAATTCTTTTTATAGTTGATAAGAAGTTTGGCCTTTCACCTTTTGATAAGGAATTGGCAAATATATTAAGAAAAAGCGGCAAAGAAGTAGCCCTAGTTGTAAATAAGATTGATGTTAAAACTGCTGAAGGAACTGAAATTTTTCATGAGCTAGGTTTTGATACAAAAATAGAGATAAGCGCTGAACATAATTTAAATATAGATAAATTAAATGAACTTATTTTTAAAGATGTTCCTGATGACGAAGAATTATCTGAAAAGCAGATTCCAAAGATAAGCGTAATTGGAAAACCAAATGTTGGTAAGTCTTCAACTGTAAACGCACTTTTAGATCAAGATAAAATGATTGTTTCTGATATTGCTGGGACAACAATAGATTCGGTGGATGTAAAAATAAACTATAGGTCCAAAGACTACCTTCTTATAGATACTGCAGGAATAAGAAGAAAAAATAAAACAACCGAAAAAGAAGAAAAGTTCTCAGTTATAAAAGCTTTAAATTCTATTGAAAAATCAGACCTAACCTTATTAATGCTTGATGCAACTAATTTTCTCTTAGAACAAGATATGAAATTAATTGAAAGAGCAAAAGAGATTGGCAGGTCTATGGTGGTTGTAGTCAATAAAATTGATTTAATGACAAAAACAGAGCTAAAAGAAATAGGAGAAAAAATAAACAATGAGAGCCTATTAGCCGGTTTTCCATTTGCATTAATTTCAGCCACAGAAAGAAAAGGTTTTAGAACTTTATTCGATTATGTTTATCGCGTTTTAGGCAATTCAAAAATGAGAATATCTACCAATAAATTAAATAAAATCTTAGGGGATGCTAAAGCATCAAAATCCATACCGTACAAAGGAAAATTTAGGCCAAAAATTAGATATGTTCATCAAGGAGGAAAAAACCCTCATGTATTAACTTTCCATGGCAACTCATTAGAGAGGCTTGAGGGCAGTTATGTAAGATTTTTAGGTAATTTTTTTCATAAAAAACTTAACTTAATAGGAACAAATTTAAAGTTAAAGTTCATTAACTCCAAAAACCCCTATAAATAGTAAATTTTCAAGCTTAATTGTTCTATAATACAGGTGGAAAATACAGGTGGAAAATGACTAGGCCTTACAGTGCAGGTGGAAAATGACTAGGCGCCCCACATTTATAAATCTTTTTTTAATAAAACTCCCAATATCAGCAATTTCTTCAATAAGCCATAGACTTTCAGGCATTGCGATTTTTTTTATAGCTTTACCAACATTTATTTTGCTTTTTCTAACAGATTATATGGCCACTAATCAAGGAGAGTGGGACTTGGATAAGTATAATTTTGAAGTTAAATTATTGCTTTCAGTTTCTATAGTCGCTCTTACATATCATACATTAGCTGGTTTGAGACACATGCTAATTGATTTTTCAAGTTATGGTCATGAACTAGACCAAGCAAGATTATCAGCAATAATCACTTTTGTTCTGACTTTTGTTATATCGATATTTTTGTTAATGGAGGTTTGGTAGATGGGCACTTTTCTTTGGTATTTTCAGAGATTTACGGCAGTAATTATTCTTGTTTATGCCTTGTTTATCTTATTTAGTTACATGGTTAAGCCTTGGGGAATTGATTACAGTGTTTGGCATACAGATATTAATAGTTTGCCAATGAAGATTTTCACGACAATATTTTTTATATCCAGCATAGTTCATGGTGTTCAAGGATTAAAAGATGTTGAGGATGATTATTTTACAGAAAGAACCTTAGGTTTTATGTCTGAGACATTAGGATCATACGCATTATTCTTTAGAATTATTTTTAGATTTTTTATTGCATTAGTTGTTCTCGTTCTTACTTATATACTAGTGTTTGAATATTTATTAGGTGGATAAATGAAGTTGGGCAATATTGAATTTTCAGAAAAACAATTTGATGTAGTGATTGTCGGAGGTGGAGGCTCTGGTTTGAGAGCATCTCTAGAAATATCAAAATCAGGTTTAAATGTTGCTGTCATATCAAAAGTTTTTCCTACTAGATCACATACAGTAGCTGCCCAAGGAGGAATTACTTGTGCAATTGCAAGCGCTGATCCAAACGATGATTGGAGATGGCATATGTTTGACACAGTTAAAGGTTCAGACTACATAGGAGACCAAGATGCAATTGAATATATGTGTTCAGAGGGTCCTGAAACTGTATTTGAGCTTGAACATATGGGACTGCCATTTTCAAGATTTGAAAATGGAAGAATATATCAAAGGCCATTTGGTGGACAATCAAAAGAATTTGGAGAAGGAGGCCAGGCAGCAAGAACATGTGCCGCAGCAGACAGAACTGGGCATGCTCTTTTACATACTCTTTATCAAGCAAATCTAAAAGCAGGAACAAATTTCTTAAATGAATGGTTTGCAGTGGACATAATAAAAAATGATTCTGGTTTGATCTCTGGCATTAGTTGCTTTGATATGGAGACAGGTGAAATATCAATAATAAAGTGCAACGCAATTGTCTTGGCAACTGGAGGTGCAGGACAAGTGTATGAACAAAATACTACTTCTTTAATTTGCACTGGTGATGGTCTAGGGATGGTATTAAGAAAAGACTTACCTTTACAGGATATGGAGATGTGGCAATTTCATCCAACTGGTCTATATGGCAATGGATCATTAATGACTGAAGGGTGTAGAGGTGAAGGTGGATATTTAATTAACTCTGAAGGCAAAAGGTTTATGCCTGATTATGCGCCTAAGGCAAAAGATTTAGCATCTAGAGATGTTGTCTCAAGATGTATAGTGCAAGAAATTTCAGCAGGTAGAGGTTGTGGAGATAAAAAGGATCATGTGCTGCTAAAAATTGACCACCTTGGAGCAGAAGCTATAACAAAAAAACTTCCTGAAATAAGAGAGATATCAATGACTTTTGCAAATGTTGATCCTATAGAAAACCCAATACCAGTTGTTCCAACCTGTCATTATATGATGGGAGGAATACCTACAAACATTAATGGCCAAGTAATCACGCAAAACAATGATGGAAATGATTCTGTTGTGAATGGTCTTTATTCAATTGGTGAAGCAGCAAATGTTTCAGTGCATGGAGCCAATAGACTTGGAGGTAACTCTTTATTAGATCTGGTGGTTTTTGGTAGAGCGGCAGGCAAATACATAAACGAAGAACTATCAGAGCAACCTTCTCCTGTAATGTCAGATACAAATATTGAAGAATCTCTTGAAACCTTAATTAGAATTCAGGAAACAGAGAAAGGTGAAAGTGTGTTTGATCTTAGGTCAGAGATGCAGAATGTTATGCAAAATTATTTTGGAGTCTATAGAAACGAGGATTTAATGAAAGAAGGCACTAGCAAATTAGAAGAAATAACAGAGAGAACAAAAAATATACATTTAAATGATAAGTCAGACCAATTTAATTCAGAAAGAGTTGAAGTTTTGGAATATTTAAACTTGCTTGATATAGCTAATGCTACTGCATACTCAGCACTTAAAAGAAAAGAAAGTAGAGGTGCTCATGCAAGGGAAGATTTCCCAGAAAGAGATGATGAAAACTGGCTATGCCACTCATTATTTTTCAAAGATAATAATAGAGTTAGTAAAAGAGCTGTTAACTTAAAACCTAAAACAGTTGAAACTTTTAAACCAAAACCGAGAGTATATTAGATGGCTAAAAAACTTAAATTAAGTTTATATAGATTTGATCCAGCAAAGGATAAAAGACCTTATATGTCAGATTATGAAATCCCATATAGCTCATCAGGCAATATGATGGTAATTGATGCTATTAGAAAGGCTCAAGAACTAGATTCTACTATCACATTCAGAAGATCATGTGGACAGGGAGTTTGTGGCTCAGATGGTGTGAATATGAACGGACTAAATGGATTAGCATGCATCACACCAGTCTCAAAAGTAGCAACTGCAAACAGGCTAGAAGTCAGACCACTGCCTGGTTTACCAGTCATTAAAGATCTAATTGTGGACATGAAACCTTTCTACGATCAATATGAAAAAGTTAAACCTTTCTTAGACAATGATGAAGAGATTAAAACTGGTCATGAAAGATTGCAAAGCCCAAAAGATAGAGAAAAGCTTGATGGTCTTTATGAGTGCATATTATGTGCGTGTTGCTCAACTAGCTGTCCTTCATTCTGGTGGAATCCAGAAAAATTTGTTGGTCCGGCAGCACTTTTACAGGCATATCGTTTTATTGCCGATACAAGAGACAAGCAAAAAAGAATGAGACTTAAAAAATTAAATGATGCTTTTTTTGCTTTTTTAGGCTTGCAAAAAAATAAATTTTGAAATGTCAGAG
>CAYFES010000006.1:0-22790 GCA_964342225.1 uncultured Gammaproteobacteria bacterium | reverse complement strand
TGACTGCAGCATTTACTAAAATTGGAATTTGAAAAGCAAAACCGAAAGCTAAAATAAGGGCCAAAACAAAATTTAAGAACTTTGATATATCAGTAGTTATATTTATTGATTCAGGCCCTACTGACTGAAAGAAGTTAAACACGTTAGGCAGTACTAAAAAGCTACAAAAAAGTAGCCCTAAAAAAAACAGCAGAGTCCCCAGAATTGTGCGCGAGAAAATAATTCCTTTTTCATTCTCATACAGTCCTGAAGCCATAAAAGCTAATGCTTGATATAAGAAAAAGGGAATCGATACTAATAAAGCTAAAAATCCAGTTAATCTTAATGGTACAAGAAATGGAGATGCAACTTCTATAGCAATAAGTTCAATATTTGATACTCCACTTATCAGAGATACAAGATAATCAAATAAAAAATTATTGAAAGGGTATATGCAAACAAAAGCAATGATAAAAAATATTAAACAATAAATTGCTCTTGATCTTAGCTCACTAAAGTGTGAAGAAAGGCTATCTTTGCTCATCTTCATTCCTTGCAAATTCTTTTAATTTCTCTTCATTAAAAATATCTTGCTTGAGCTCTTCTATTTTTAGTTCTTTCTTAAGTTCTTCTTTAGTTGTAGATAAAGTGTCTTGTGTTTTTACAAAAAATTTTAGAAAGTTTTTTAAGTAATGTTGAATATTTTCTGGCTTTACAGAAAATAATATAACTAGAGTTAAAACTAGAAGCTCAGGAATCCCTATCTGGATCATTGTCTTCTTTCATCTCTTTTTTGAAACCTTTTAATGATTTTCCTATATCAGAGCCTAGTGTTCTTATTCTTTTTGCACCAAAAACCAATAAAACTATTAAAAGTATAATTAATATTTGCCACCAACTTATTCCCATTATTTATCTCCAAAATCTTCTGAAAATTGATCTTTGGTCTCCTCAATTTTCTTTAAAATCATGTATGTAAGTATATGTTTTTTTGCTACAAGATACCTAATTAAACCTTTTACACTGTATTTTTCGCTAATCCAGTTATCAATAAATGGCTTTGAGACAGACCAAAAATCTAATTCTGGATAAATCTGTCTTCCCATTCCTTCAATATGCACTAATGTCTTAACAAGTAAAAGCAGATCTTGATCAAGGTATAGATCAAATGGCTTCATAGCATCAAAAAGGCTAAGAAGCAGTTCACCAAAAAGAATCTCTGCTAAAGGTTTGTCTAATAATCTTTCACAGTGAGCCCTTAAAACTGATTCAAGTTCTTCAGTTTTTGTATCTTCTGCAACCCATTCTGCATATATAAATAGTTGTGCCAATGAAAAAAAGTCTCTTTCAACTAAGCACGATATCATCTGCGCTATAAGTATTTGATTAGATTCAGTTATAGACCCGCATATTGCGTAATCAACCGCAAAATAATAAGGGTTTTCTTGATTTATTTTTGCAGCAAATATATTGCCTGGATGCATGTCTGCATGAAAGAAGTTATCTTCAAAAACTTGTTTTAGAAATATTCTTACGCCATTTTCAGATAATTTTTTTAGGTTTAAATTATGTTCTTTAAGTTCTTCTATATCTGTAATAGGGATTCCATCAATATATTCCATCACAAGAATTCTTTTTGTTGTGAATTCGTCTTCTATTTTTGGTACATAGAGCAATTGACTGCCATCGAAGTTTTCAAATGTTTTTTTAGCACTAGCAGCTTCAATTCGGAAATCTAATTCATTTTTTATTACTTTTTCATAACTATTTAATAAATTTTCTAAATTTACTCGTGGATAACCTTTATATATGAATCGTAATAATTTAATTCCCAAATGGAGAGCACTAATATCTCTATCGATTAAATTTAATAATCCAGGCTTTTGAACTTTAATTACAAGATCTTTGTCACCTAACTTTAATTTGTGAACTTGTGCAAGTGAAGCTGAAGCAATAGGCTCTTCTTCAATGTTATCTAGAATTTTTTTAGCTCTTGAACCCAGTCCGTCATTTATCTGATTTTTTATATAGCTAAAATCTACAGGCTCACAATTATCTGTTAGGTTTCTTAGCTCTTTTGCCAGCTCCAATGTTATAAGATCAGTTCTAGTAGAAAGCAACTGTCCAAACTTTATAAAAAATGGCCCTAAACTTTCCAGAGTTCTTTTAAAATTATTCTCAATATTATCTGGTTTCTTTAATGGCTTAACTAAAGGATTAAAATTATCGATAAATAAATAGAATATTCCTGACTTTCTTAAACTTAGAAATACCTGTATAAGTCTTAATAACTTCATTTCTTGCCTTTGTGTATAGCAACAACACCTTTAAATAGATTCTTATAACCTGTATCTACAAAACTGCATTCCTTCATCATAGTTAATATTTGTTCTTGAGATTCATGAGTTTTTATTGATTTAACTAAGTAGTCATAACTTTCCTTATCATTGGAAATTAATTCTCCAAGTTTTGGGATTATGTTGAAGTTATAAGCGTCATATATTCTAGAGAATATGTCTCCTTCAGTTTTTGAAAATTCTAGAATTTGAAGAGTTCCGCCAACTTTTAATACTCTTCTAATTTCATTAAGGCTTTTTTCTTTGTCTGAAAAATTTCTGAACCCAAAGGAGATAAAAATCTGATCAAAGAAATTATCTTCATAGGGAAGTTTTTCTGCACTACCCACATTAAAATTGCATTTATTAAAGAATCCTTCATTTAAGGAGCGTTCTTTTGCTTTTTCAACCATCTCACCATTCTGATCACAAATGTAAATAGTCTTACCAGAAACTTTTTGGGATATCTTTTTGCTAATATCTCCAGTTCCTGCAGCAAGATCCAAAATAATTTGGTTTTCTTTTATATTGGCTGAGTCAACAAAAATTTTTTTCCAAACTCTATGCATGCCAAGAGACATAAGATCATTCATAAGATCATAATTTTCAGACACTTTTGTAAAAATGCCTTCTACACCATCTTTTTTTGACTCTTTTGAGACTTTTTCATCACCAAAATAGACTTTTTCATTATCTTTGACGCTCATATAGTATTATTGTGTTGAGTAGAAAAAGTATAAATGACAAATTTAAATTTACTAGCTTGGATAGATTTAGAAATGACAGGACTCGATCCTGATAAGCATCATATTATAGAAATAGCCAGCTTAATAACAGACGCAGATCTAAATATTGTTGAAGAGGGCCCTGAAATTGTAATATCACAATCTTCTGAAGTTTTAGAATTAATGAATGAATGGAATGTAAAGCAGCATACATCAACAGGGTTAATAGAAAAAATAAAATCTAGCAGTATTTCTATAGAGCAAGCAGAAAAAGATACTTTAGATTTTTTTCAAAAACACATAAAACAGCATAAATCACCGCTATGCGGCAGCACTGTTTCACACGACAGAAGGTTTTTAATAAAATATATGCCTAAATTAGCCAATCATTTCCATTACAGGCACTTAGATGTTAGTTCATTTAAAGAAGTTATAAAAAGATGGTATCCAGAAGAAGAAGAATTTGAAAAGAAGGGGTCTCATAGAGCGATGGATGACATTAAAGAATCTGTTAATGAACTAAAATTTTATAGAGAAAAGTTCTTTAAGTAATAAAATAATATATAAATGGCAAAAAAATTATACATAAAGACACATGGCTGTCAGATGAATGAATATGATTCAGCAAAAATGCTTGATCTTCTTCAAACTGAAGAGAAATTTGAGATAGCTGAAACGGAAGAGCAAGCAGATCTTTTAATATTAAATACTTGTTCAATAAGAGAAAAAGCTCAAGAAAGAGTTTTTCATCAGATTGGTCGATGGAGAAAGATTAAAGACAGTAAGCCTGATTTAAAAATTGCTATTGGTGGCTGTGTTGCCTCTCAGGAAGGAAAAAAAATAGTAAAACGTGCTCCAGCAGTTGATATTGTATTCGGACCACAAACATTACATAAACTTCCAGAACTATACAAAGAGAAAGTCAAAACTAATACCGCTCAAATAGATATTTCGTTTCCAAAATTAGAGAAATTTGATCATCTTCCAACACCAAACCATGGAGAGCCTTCTTCATTTGTATCTGTCATGGAAGGCTGCAATAAATATTGTTCATTCTGTGTAGTTCCACATACCAGAGGCCATGAAGTATCTAGAGATATCGACCATATCTTAAATGAAGTATCCATCTTAGCTGACAAAGGTACAAAAGAGATTCATTTTTTAGGCCAGAATGTTAATAATTTTAAAGGACTATATAAAAATGAAAAATCATCATTAGCTAAGTTAATCGAATTAACTGCAAAAATAGAAAATATTAAAAGAATCAGGTTTACAACTAGCCATCCACATGAATTTAAAGATGACCTAGTTGAAGCTTATGACAAGGTTCCTGAATTAGTTAGCCATGTGCATTTGCCAGTTCAAAGTGGATCAGACCGAATATTGGAGTTAATGAGAAGAAGATATAATGTAGAAAAATATCTTGATCTAGTTGAAAAAATAAAATCTATAAGACCCGAAATGAGTTTTTCTTCTGATTTTATTGTCGGATTTCCTGGAGAGACTAAAGAAGATTTTGCCAAAACTATGGATATTGTTAATGAAGTAAAATTTGATGAGTCATTTAGTTTTATTTATAGCCCTAGACCAAATACTCCTGCTTCTGACATGCCTGATGATGTAAGTGCCGAGGAGAAGAAAGAGCGACTTGATATTTTGCAGTCAAGATTAAGTCAATTTTCTTTTGGTTATAGCCGAAAGATGGTCGGAACTACACAGAATTGCTTGGTTATGGGGCAATCTAAAAGAGACCCTGGACAATTACAAGCTAGAACAATCTGCAATAGAGTGGTAAATTTTGCACATGACGGTATTGATTTAGTTGGGCAATTGATTAATATTCGAATTGACGATGCTTTACCTAATTGCCTTAGAGGAACTTTACAGAACTAGACCCATTGTTTAATTATCAGCTAAACTTCCCTAACCTTCCGCCTGAAAGACTTATACTTCTATGCGGCGAATTAAATAAAAATCTAAAACAGATAGAAAAAGCTCTAAAAATAAAAGTTTTACAGAATGGCACAGAATTTAATTTATCAGGCAAAGAAGAAGATGTTCAGATAGGAGTTTCAGCTCTTTATGACCTAAAGCAGAAATTAGAAACCAATTCAGCAATAACTTCTGATGTTGTTCATTTAAGTTTGCATACTGCAAAATTTTCCAATCAAGAAGCAGAAGGTAGTGATAGTTTACAAATCAAGACACCTAGAGTTTTAGTTACTGCACGTGGAAAGAATCAAAATAACTATTTAGAACATATAAAGAACAGTGATCTTACATTTGGAGTTGGGCCATCTGGAACAGGAAAAACCTTTTTAGCTGTTGCTTCAGCTGTAGATGATCTTATTAAAGAGAAAATTAGAAAGATAGTTCTGGTTAGGCCTGCAGTAGAAGCAGGAGAAAGGCTTGGATTTTTGCCTGGAGATTTAAGCTCAAAAATAGATCCATATTTAAGGCCACTTTATGATGCATTGCATGACATGCTAGGAGCTGAAAGAGTAAATAGATTGGTTGAAAGAGACATAATAGAAATAGCTCCTCTTGCTTACATGAGGGGAAGAACTTTAAGAGAGGCATTTATCATTATGGATGAAGGTCAAAACACAACTATCGAACAGATGAAAATGTTTTTAACTAGACTGGGTTTTGGTTCAAAAGCAGTGGTGAATGGCGATTTAAGCCAAATTGATCTGCCTAAAAGCAGCACATCAGGATTAAAGCATGCAATTGATGTTTTAAAAAATGTTGATTCGATTAAATTTACAAAATTTGGCGCAAAAGATGTTGTTCGTCATTCACTAGTTCAAGAAATAGTTGAAGCCTATGATAATTTTGAATGACAGTCTAAATATTGAGGTTTTCAATCCTCCTAAATTAATGAAAGATCATAAAGAGGAAATAGGATCTGCAATAAATGAATTTATAAAAACATTTAAAATAAAAGAAGTTAAGTTAGATATAAGTTTTTGCAGCATAGAGGAAATCAAAGAGTTAAATAAAAAATTTCGCAATAATGATAAAGCAACAAATGTTTTATCTTTTCCAGATATAGTGTTTCAGGGAATTAGAAAAGATTGTATAGGTGAAATAATTGCGTCTATAGATGTAATAAAGAAAGAAGTCTTAGACACCAACAAAAGGGAAATTGATCATCTAATACACTTAATAATACATTCGATGTTGCACTTATTAGGGCATAAGCATGACGTAGAAAATGATGCTATATTAATGGAAAGAAAGGAAATTGAATTTTTATCAAAAATTGGCATACCCAATCCATATAAATAATGTCTGAAGAGCCATCGCAGTCGTTTTTTTCTAAAATTGTTAATCTTTTTTCTTCAAAAGAGGAAATAGATAAGCCTTCTAATTCTGATCAGCCTAGTGATGAGCAAATTGAAGAGCTTATTCAAAATGTTCTGAGTATTAAAGACTCAATTGTTAAAGAGATAATGATTCCACGAGTTAATATTTCTTCTATAAGTGAGACTAATACCCTAGAAGAAATTTATGAGATAGCAAAAGATACTAAACATTCCAGGTATCCAGTTTTTAGTTCTGATTCAAAAAAAGTTATTGGAATACTACATGTTAAAGATCTGATTGATATAAAAAATGATGCAGATTTTAATTTAATCGATTTATTGAGAGAGCCAAAATATACACCAGAAACAAAATCTGTAACTTCTTTGCTTGAAGATTTTAAAAAAGACAAAGCTCATCTAGCCATGGTTATTGATGAGTATGGAGTGCTTGCTGGTTTAATTACAATTGAGGATATTCTAGAAGAAATAGTTGGCGAAATAGAAGATGAATTCTATGAAGAGAAAAATGATGAGGTAATAAAAATTAATGAGAAAGAATATATAGTATCTTCAATAATAGAAAAAGAAAAATTTGAAGAATTCTTTAATATTGAGCTTAATTGCCCAGAAGCTGAAAGTTTAGGAGGTTTTGTGCTTAAAGAATTTGGCCATTTACCAAAAGTTGGAGAAAGTATAAAAGTTTCTAATCTTGAGTTAATAGTCACCTCTGCAGACCAAAGAAAAATAAAAAAGATTACCGTACGTAAAATTGACTAGATTTTTTCTATCAGGATTTTTAATTGGAGTTATGTTTTGGTCTTTCTCTATATCTTGGGTATATGATGCTATAAATTTTTATGGCGCTGGGAAAATTCTTAGCTTCTTTATGACCGTGCTGATAATTTGTTATCTTTCTCTATATCTTGGTTTATTTGCTATTTCAATAAAATATTTTGAGCAATCTAAATTAAGAATATTAATCCTTCCAAGTATATTTTTTATCTTAGAATGGATAAGATCTTGGATGTTATCAGGCTTTCCTGGCCAGAATCTAGGAATTATTTTTGATCAATTTTGGGGATTATTGCCAATAATAGGTGTCTCAGGCACATCCTTTGTTATTGTATTTATTTTTTGCATATTCTTTGAAAGATTAAAAATAATCTATAAAGTTCCTGCTGCCTCAGTATTGATTATTTTGCTCTTATTTGGTCCTGGCCATTACCAAGATAGTGGATCTAAAAAATTAAGAGTGTCGATTGCTCAACCAGTTAATAATGATATTTATCTTCTTAAAGAAATTACCAATAGTGCTGATACAGATATTGTTGTTTGGCCTGAAGCAGTAAGTTGGTATAACAAGAATATATTTAATGGCATTGAAGAAAAAATTATCATCGGCGGTTTCTTTAGAAAAGATGATGAAAATATCTATACATCAATAATAAATAATAGAACACAGCATATTTATGACAAAAGAAATCTTGTGCCATTTGGTGAATTTCAACCTCTTGGCAATCTTCTTAGACCTATAAGTAATTTTTTTAATATCCCAAATTCAAGTCTCTCTCAAGGCTCTTATAATCAAGATAAATCCGATTGGTCTGGTTTAGTTTGCTGGGAGATTGTTTTTAATAATACTTTTGTAAATAGGGTTAAAGAAACAGAATATATTGTGCATATTAGTAATGATAGTTGGTATGGAGATAGTATGCCTGAATTACATCTTAAACATGCTAGAGCTAGAGCTGTCGAGTCTAACAAATGGGTTGTTAGAGCCACTACTGATGGAATATCTCAAATTATAAGCCCAAGATATGAAGAATCATCAGAAAGAATTAATAGGGGAGAGATCGGCCACATTTCTCATGAGATAGCTTTAAATAAAAATGATACTTGGTACATAAAAATGGGAGATCTTCCTTTACTGGTATTATCATTTATTACACTATTAACTGGTTTTTTAATAAATTTTAGGAAGGAATATGAAAGCTAGATTATGTCTAATATTTTTTTTCGTACAATTAATTACAGCAATGGAAATAGAGATATCAATAACTAATCAAGAGTTAACGCTTAAAGACAATGATGAGATTGTAAGAATATATAAGATTTCATCATCTAAATTTGGTGAAGGCTCAGAAGAGGGCTCATATAAAACACCTTTAGGAAAGCATGAAATAAAAAAAATGATTGGTGAAGACATAGTGCTTGGAGGAAGGTTTATCGGCAGAGTGCATACAGGAGAAATATTTCCTATTTATTCAAATCAAGAAATATATGTAGAAGAAGATGTTGTGCAGAGCAGAATACTATGGCTATCTGGCCTTGAAGATAAATTAAATAAAGGAGAAGGGGTTGATTCATTTTCAAGATATATCTATATCCATGGAACTCCAGAAGAATGGTTATTAGGCACCAAAGCATCAAAAGGCTGCATAAGGATGTCAAATAAAGATGTAATAGACTTATTTGATAAAGTTCACGAAGGAATGGTAGTAAATATTAAATAAATATCATTTATTTCACTAAATCACTTCCATTTATCTATAAAAGAAAGTAATATCATAAAATAAATATTGTATATAGTCAGTCTCTCCTCTCCCCCTGACTGACAAACTAGGGGCTTCGGCCCCTAGAAATTTAAGAAAAATGGATAAATTTTTAGAAAACATAGAACTTTTTATACTATTCGGAATCTTTCTAGTTCTATTGCTAGGTATCTCTACTGTCTAAATAAATTTATAATCAACATTATGAAAAAATCTCTATTAATCTTTTTATTCGTACTTTGTGGTCATGCTTATAGTTGTAATGACCTGCTAGATACAAACGTAAAAATTTTAAATAAGGATGAATATAAAAATTTATGCGAATACTCCGAAAAAACTATTCTCGTTGTTAATACAGCTAGTAAATGTGGATACACTAATCAATTTGAAGGATTAGAAGCATTACAAAGACGATTCAGTAGTGAGGGTTTTACTGTTTTAGGCTTTCCTTCAAGAAACTTTTTATGGCAAGAATATGAGGATGAAGCAAAAGTAGGTGAGTTCTGCAAGGCTATGTATGATGTAACCTTCCCAATGTTTTCAATATCTAATGTAAAGAACTCAACAGACCACCCTTTTTATAAAAAATTATTTGAAATGACAGATGAAAGACCAAAATGGAATTTCCATAAATTTTTGATTACAAAAGACGGTGAGATAAAGAGTTTTTCACATAAAGTTGAACCCAACGATCCAAAAATTATTCAAGCAATTCAAAATTCTATTAAATTGTAGCCATCTTCTTTACCAACAATAACCAATTCTGGTTTATTGATAGCGAAAATTCCTACTTCAATAACTCCAGGTATATTATTGATTTCTTTTTCAATTTTAAGAGGCTCTAGAATCTCTATTCCATGAAGATCAAGCAGAATATTCCCATTATCAGATAATCCTTCTCTAGAAGTAATTTGTTGAGAATATTTTTTACATGCTTGAATTACACTTTCTTTATTTTCTGAAAGAGCCTCAACTGGAAGAGGAAATTTACCTAGAATTTCAACTAATTTAGAAGTATCTACAATACATATAAATTGATTAGAAGACGCAGCAATCATTTTTTCATTTGTATGAGCGCCACCACCACCTTTAATTAAATTAAGATTCTTATCTACTTCATCAGCCCCATCAATATATAGATCTAGCATCTTATTAGGCTTTCCTTCTTCAACACTAAAATCTAATGCCTTTAATAAATTTGTTGTTCTTATAGAGCTTGAATAAACAGAGCCAATATTTTTTCTAAGTTTTGGTAAAAAATTTTCGGTAAATATATCTGTGGTGCTACCAGTTCCGATACCTATATTTAATAGCCCATCAATATTTTTTATTTTTTCAAAAGCACCTAGTGCAGCATTATATTTCTCAGACATAAATTTTTTTATCAGTAATAACTTTATCTAATCTTATATCAAATTTATTTTGAAAATTAGTACTGACCCTTTGAAAATCATATCCTATTCCCCAAAGTTTTGGTCCAGTCTTCTTTTCTGTAAAATTTTGTAAGGTTTTATCATAATAACCTCCTCCATATCCAATTCGGTATAAATCACTATTAAAAGCAATCAAAGGAATAAGAATTAATTGAATCTTGCTTATAGGAAAAACCTCTTTATCTATAGGCTCTTTAATGCCAAATTTATTTTTTTTAAATCTATTTGTGTGTAAATGAAAAGTTAATTTATTGCCATCAATTTTAGGCAGTAATATTCTTTTATTTTTTGGAATTGGCAATAGGGGCTCTTTATTAGATGCCATATAAATGGCTAAATTTTCACAATTCTTAAAGTCAGGCTCTTTTATTAATCTTTTGGTTATTGATTCAGACAAAGAAAGTACTTCATTCTCTAAAAGGGCACGTCTTTTTATTTTTAATTTATCTCTTAATAATTTCTTAGATATCTGAATCATATGCTCTCAGCAACCCTGAACCCTTTGGTCAGGTGGGTAGCTCATTTATATAGTAAGGCTTCCCTAATGGTAATGCACAGCTATAGAAAATCTGCTTCCCTTTAATCTTTATTATCGATTCAAAGAGTAAATCTGAAAACTATGATCCAGATACTTTAAATATAAACGGTTTTAATAGTTAATTGAAATTATTGATTAAGAAAAATCTCTATTTTTTTTGTTAGCTCAGAAACTCTTTCATCTAATTCTTCTGTCTTTTCTTTCAGATTCTCATTATCTTTTGCTACCCCAAGTGCAGCATTTAAAATTGCATTATCTAATTGATGTTCTGGAAAATCCATATTTTCAATAAGTTCTATGATTTTTTTTTCAGCTTTTTTGAAAACAATATATTCATTCTCAGGAACACCAAATTCAAATTCTCTATCTCGAATGGTTATCTTTAGTTTATGAATTTTCACCCTAATGATTTTCCACCATCAACACTAATATTTCTACCAGTCATATAAGTATTCTTAGTAATTAAATAATCGGCCAACATAACTATATCTTTCTCTGAACCTAATCGCTTCATAGGTATGCTATCTAGAATTTTTTTCTTTTTTTCTTCAGATGGTTCATTCACATCCCATAGAATGGATCCAGGCGATATTGAATTAACCAGTACATCGGGTGCGAGCTCTCTAGCAAGTGATTTAGTTAAATTGTATAGTCCAGCTTTTGCCGCTGCATACACTGAATACCCAGACATGCCTTGTTCGGCATATATATCTGTAATATTTACAATATGCCCATTATTTTTTATTAATTTTTCTGCAAGCGCACTAACTAAGAAGATAGGAGCCTTTAGATTTGAAGACATTAATTTATCCCAATCATCAGAGTCTATATCTGTAATTTTTTTAGGGTAGAAAGTAGAAGCATTATTAATTAATGCACATAGATTTCCAGCATTTTTATTTATATTATTGCAGAACTCTTTAAAAGAAGTCTCATCATCAAAATCACACTGGAAAGTTTGGCAAGATTGCTCCCTTTTTTTATTTAGTTTGCTGCATAGCTCATTAGCAGAATCACTGGAAGACCTATATTGGAATATTACATCCCATCCAGCACTATGGAAGTGATTGACTAATTCTTTGCCAATTCTTTGTGCCCCACCTGTAATAAGAATTTGTTTATTCATTTTTTTCAATAATCTCTTTCAATTCTTTATGTTTTGCTTCAGTTATTTCATTAGAACTTAAATCCTGCAAATATTCAAAATTAACAGAAGCATAATTTTTTAATATTACAGAACAGTATGTTTCTAAATGAGGAAAGCATTTTAACACTTCATATATGTCTTTTTTGTAATTTTGTGATGATATTGAAGCAAAGAAACTGATTTTTTTGTCTACATTAAAAGAAAGATCAAACTCTGAAACTTTAGACCAAACTTCTAAAGTCTGTTTAATAGAATTGGTTTTCAATAATTTATTTGCAAATTTAAAATTATTTCTTTCTGAAACCTGACACCATTTTATATTTGGATTATCTGAGGTTATTGTAGGGACGATTGTTAATTCATCGAACCAAGGACTATTTAAGTTAAAGTCTTTTATTGTTTGCAAAAATTTTTCAAATTTTAGCTCTAGGCTTTTTGCTGTTTCTTCCCAAACGCGCTCTCTAGATAATTCTTTCAATTCTCCTGATTTAGAAATTTTTTGCAAAGCATCTTCTGTATCAGGATGGATGATAAAATCTTCAAATTGAGCATGGAATCTAGCTACTCTTAAGGCTCTTAATGGATCTTCGAAGAAACTTTCTGATACATGCCTTAAAACCTTTTCTTTAATATCTTTTTGTCCATTATGAGGGTCTATAATATTGCCATCTTGGTCTTCTGCTATCGCATTTATAGTTAAATCTCTTCTTTTTAGATCTTCTTCGAGCGTAATATCAGGAGAAAAATGAAATTCAAAACCCTTATAACCTTTACCGGTCTTTATTTCCTTTCTTGCTAATGCATATTCTTCTTTTGTATCAGGGTGAAGAAAAACAGGAAAATCTTTGCCCACTTGTTGGAATCCCTTTTTTTCTAGCTCTGAAATAGATGAACCTACTATTACCCAATCAGTGTCCTTAGGTTTAAGGCCCATTAGCCTATCTCTTACTGCACCACCAACTTTATAAATTTTCATTTGTTTGAATCAACCGTGATTATAGACTTATCATTTACATTAATTGCTGCTAAAGAGCCGCCCCAGACACAGCCTAAATCAACACCTTTAATTTTATTATGATTTGTTACTCCATTTAAGGCTGCCCAGTGCCCAAAAACTATATTATCAAGTTCTTTTAAAGATTTATGTTTGTATGCAAACCATGGCTGATATTGTTCTTTAGAAGTTTTTTTAACCTTGGTTTGCAAATCAAGTTTATTTTTACTAGTTATAAATCTCATTCTGGTAAAAACATTCACTAAATATCTTCTTCGATTCTTCTTATTAGTTGATTTAGATATAGCCTTCCTTCTATTGCCATACATTGTTAAAAGAAATTTCTCAGGATCTGATCTTAAAGAAGATACCAATTCTTCATTTGCTGCCAATACATCATTAATTGACCAGCTTGGAAGTATGCCTGCATGCACAACTAATGTTTTTTTATTTTGATGAGAGAGAATTTTAGCAAAAGGGAATGTCAAAAAATGTTCAATTATCTCAATTGATTTATTTTTGTTAATAATTTTCTGCATCGTGTCTTTTTTATCATTGTGCTCTCTAATTCCCATTAAAATAGCCATCAGATGTAAATCATGATTGCCTAATACACTTTTTATTTTATTTTCTAATACATATTCAACTACTTTTTCTGATTCTGGGCCTCTATTCACTAGATCGCCAACACAAAAGAATTTATTTTCCTTATTCGGATCAATAAGTTTTAAAAGATTCTTAAATTCTTTATAACAACCTTGGATATCGCCTATTACAAACTTAGATTTGTTCTTCATATTTACTTAGTATTTCAAAATAGTTATGTATCTCAAGTTCTTCTGGCCGACAATTTATATCAAATGAAAACTTAGGTATGACATCAAAAATATTTTTTAGAGGATTACTAATCTTTTTTCTAGGATTTGCAAAACATAAAGATAAGATTCTTTTAAATGCAATATAGTTTTTTCTCTTTTCATTATATCTGCTATGTTTTTTAACCTTCACTAAAGAAGAGGTTACTTTTGGTGTTGGATAAAAAGCTTCTGGAGGTATATCAAATAAGATTTCAAAATCACAGAAAAATTCAGCGATTAGTGAGATTTTTGATGATTTGTTCTTTGGGTGGAATCTATAAGCAAGCTCTTTTTGTATCAGAAAAATACAATGTTCATATTCAATATCTGATTCAAGGATATTTAATATTATCTGTGATGAAACGTTGTAGGGAAGATTACCCATGATGATTAATGAAGATTCATTAATTTGACTTAAATCTATTTCAAGAAAATCTTTGTTAATGAAACTTACATTATGTTTTTCAAATTTTTTTGACAAAAGATCAACAAGACCTTTATCAATCTCATAAGCAGTTAGATTCTGTGTTTTTTCTAAAATATATTCTGTTAAAGCTCCATCTCCTGGCCCAATCTCAATAACATTCTTTGAATTTTCTATTCCAGAGCTATTTATAATCCTTTCAAGAAAAAGATTATCTTTTAAAAAATTCTGTCCAAGACTTTTTTTATGTAATATTGCCATTACCTGCTAATTTTATAGCTTCAAGCATGCTTGTATAGTCAGCAATAAATTTTGGAGCTATATCTTCTGCTGTTCCATGATCAACAGAGACTCTATTGAATGGCAATCCAAGAGTAATATTCACTGAATGATGAAAATCTAAAGTTTTTAATACTGGAAGTGCTTGATCGTGATACATGGAAAGATAAGCATCAAAGTCTCTATTAATGAAAGCAGTATCTGCTGATATTGGGCCAATTACATCTAAACCCTCACTCTTTAAATCTGTAATTGCAGGTTTTATGGATTCAATTTCTTCTTTTCCATATGAGCCTTCTTCTCCTGCATGCGGATTTAAGCCTAAGATAGCAATTTTAGGGCTATCTAACTCATATATGTTCTTTAGCCCTTGGTTCAATAATCTACATTTTCTTATAATTAGTTCTTTTGTAATCATTTGAGGCACTTCTTTTAAAGCTACATGTGTTGTAGCTACTCCAATTTTTAGTGAATTATTTGCAAGCAACATAAGGACATCTTCAGAGCCAAATTTTTCTCTTAAGAACTCTGTATGTCCAGAAAAATTAGCAATCTGGCTGCTTACTATTTTTTTGTTTATTGGCCCAGTAACTAATGAAATTTTCTCTTTATAAGCAAATTCAGCTGCTTTATTTAAACATTCAATAACATAAGATGCATTTTTCTTGTTTGGCTTGCCAAGAATAAAATCAGAACCTAGATCAATATTTATGATATTCAAAGAATCAATCTCATTGTATTGAAGTTCGCGAGATATTTTTTCTATAACTTTCTTTGAGCTGACTATATTTATGAGATCTAGGTAGTCTTTTAATTGAGTTTCAAAGATTGCTTTTAAAAATACTTCTGGACCTATACCAGAAGGGTCTCCTAATGAGACTACAATTGGGTTCTTAATCAAATTCTTTTATATCTACGAAAGCTTCTGCTCTTAATTCTTGTAAATGCGATTCTAACTCTTCTTCAAATTTCCTATTAAATAAATAAGAGAATGCTTGGTCTTCTACTCTTTCATCAGTCTTGTCCTCAACTCTAGTTCCAAGAACTTCAAGTATGTGCCACCCAAATTCAGTTAAAAAAGGTTCTGTTATCTCATTAATATTTGATTTTTTTATAGCTTCTTCAAATTCTGGAGCATATAGACCTTCACCAGCCCAACCAAGGTTACCGCCTTCTTGCTTTGAACCTGGGTCATCAGAGAATTCTGCTGCTAAATCTGCAAAAGAAGCTCCATTTATTATTTGTTCTCTTATTTCTATAATTTTTTCTTCGCTATCTGTTTCAGTTCTTATTCTGTTCGGAATTAGAAGAATATGTCTAACGTTCCACTGCTTTTCAAATGTAACTGTCGACCCTCTTTTATTCTCTAGATATAAAATGTGTTCTCCAGCACCACTTTTTATTGGTTCTGAAATCTGTCCAATTTTTAACTTACTAATAGGTTTTTTAAAAAGTTCTGGGAAACCAGTTATTTTTCTCCAGCCTAATTCTCCTTGGTTGTCATCTTCTGAGTGCATGACTATAAACTCATTAAAATTAGTGCCATTACTTAAACCTAGAAGAATTTCATTGTAGATAGAATCAATATTTTTTTTCGACCCTTTTTTTACTAATACTTGTTTTACATTTAATTCAGGCCCAAGTTGATTTAAAGCCTCTTCAGTCCTTAAGAAACTATCAACTTCTTCTCGTGTAATTGAAATTTTATTTTGTATGCTGCCTTGTTGCACTCTTCTAATTTTTAAGTTTTTCTTTACTTCTTCTCTAAGCCGAGCATAAGAGTCACCTCTTTCCTCAACAAATTTAATGAAATCTTCAAGCGTTAAATCATTTTGTTGAGCTAAAGATTTTATTGTTACATTAAGCTCTTCGTCACTTATCTTTATGCCTACTCGATCTGCAATTTGCAACTGTAGTTCTTCTAGAATAAGTTGATCCACTATCATTTCTCGAAGAGTTGATTCTGGCGGTATGCTTAAACCATCTAAAGCAGCATTCTTTTTATAGTCAGTAATTTTAATTTGAATATCCGATTCAAGAACTACACCGTCATTTACTATTACAGCAATTCTGTCTAAATCTTGTGAGTAAGTTGAGCTTGCTAGCAGCAAGATAGCTAATGTTCTAATTAAATAAACCATATTCAATAATATTATCTATTGGAGTTAAGAGATTTGATAGTCCAATAAGCTCAAATTCAAAACTAAGGTTATTTTTTACTTTTGGATTAGTCAAATATATATGCTCATCATATGGCGCATTAGTATAGTCAGCATCGAGAAAAGGAAAGAATTTAGCTCTTTCAAAGCTTACTCTCAACTTTAAACAATCATACGCCCACTCAACTCCAAGAATATTTTCATTTAGGCTTTTATCCTCTTTAGCATATTGAGCTCTGGAGAATAAAGAAAAAGAATTAAAATCCCTTTTAAACTTCATAACGTAGTTATCAAGAGTTTTTAGAGGGTAACTCGATGGGACTATTTTATTTTTTTGTATTGAGAATTTTGTTTTTTCATCCATATACCTTAATCCACCCATCAACCCCATAAATTTTTTCTTTTCATAGCTATAATTACCCATTGCAAAGACATTAAAATTTTTGTTATTCGTGGATAGAGAGAAGAATATAGGCTTTTTATTAAAAAACTTTTTAAAAATCATATTCTCTTCGCCGTAATTATATTTTTCATACAAATTTGTAGCTACAGAGTATTTAAAGAATTCATTCATACCTTTTTTATATATGAATACCTTTCTCATATTTGCATCACGATCTTTTCCCACCCATGGACTTAATGAAATATTAGATTCAGGAGAAGGGTTGATAGGATATGAGTCTAATAATGGAAGTTCATGTTGGTCTGAGAAGGTTGACCAAATATAACCAATTTTTAAACTTCTATCTTCAAGCAAAGAAAAAGACTGCCTTAAAGAAAAGTCACTTGAGTCTAACTCTTCTTGTGAATCATGAATATTATATTCTCGCGATGAAACAAGAAATTCATACTCATGATTAAATTTATTCTCAGAAAATGATCTGCTTAGTTTTATATTTCTCACTGTTCGGTCTACTTCATTAAATATTTGATAAGGCATATTAAGACTTGAAGGAATATTACTTTTAAATTTTGCATACTCTGAACTCATTTCTAAGTCCCAACCATATACTGAATAGAATCTTTCATATAAAAAGAAATCTTTTGAATGCGATACTGGTCTTAAGGATCCTATATTCTTAAAACTGTTAGAAGAAAATGAGAAATTCCTATTTTCATAAATCATAGACAGGTCAACAGACTGTTTTAGGTCTAGGCTTCTTCTTTTTAAATCAAGGTATCTAAAACCGTAATTTTGTATTAATGAATTCCCACTAAAATCAGAATAATCGACGTCTAAAGATATAAACTCATTAAAGTTAATCTGTGCATCAAGATTGTATGCCCAAGAACTATCATCATCCCCCATGGTCAAACTATCAAATTCTAAATTATTTTTTTCATCATCATATTCAAAACTAAGAGATAATCCTAATGAAGAATCTGAATAAATTGGTTCTACTTTAAAAAGGCTATTCTCTGTTTTATTCTTAAATTTATAACTTATATCTAGGCTTGAATTAGTTATTCCCAGATTAGGCACACTAAAACTATCATTTTCACTTAAAGAAACTTCTCCTATCCAAAAAACAGGAAGATTAAAAATCTTAAGCTTGGCATTTTCTATAGTTAAGTCTCTATTTGATTCATTAAACGTTGCATTCTCTGCCCCTAAGCTCCAAACTGAGCTTTCTGCACAAGTAGTCACTTCTACATTCTTCAGCTCTAACTTTTCTTCTGTTGTTATAGCGCTTTCAAATTTAACAATACTATTCTCTCCAACTTCCATTTGCCCATTTCTAATTTCTAGACTATTTACTGTCTCTCCTTCATGACACTCTGAATTAATAAGCGAAGAAGTTGATAGAAGAACCAACAAAAACCAATTATGAACTTTTAACATATGCTTGTTATTATAGGACGTATATAAATGGAAAAAGTTTTATGAGCCTTAAAGATAAAGTTATTTTTATGACTGGTGGTAGTCGTGGAATTGGTCTTGAAATTGCACTAAGGGCTGCAAAAGATGGAGCAAAAGTAGCAATTGCCGCTAAAACTACTGAACCTCACCCAAACCTAGAGGGCACGATATATACAGCTGCAAAAGAAATAGAAGAAGCTGGAGGAATGTGTTTACCACTAAAATGCGATATTAGATATGAAGACAGTATCTTAGAAAGTGTGGAGAAAACTGTTAATGAATTTGGCGGTATAGATATTTGTATTAACAATGCTTCTGCTATAAGCCTAACTGGAACACTAGATACAGAAATGAAGAGATATGATTTGATGCACAATATAAATGGAAGAGGAACATTTCTAACAAGCAAGCTATGCATTCCACATTTACTTAAATCTTCTAATCCTCATATTTTAAATATTTCACCTCCTTTAGATATGGATCCTAAATGGTTTAAAAGCACAGTAGCTTATACGATAGCTAAATTTAATATGAGTATGTGTGTATTAGGCATGGCTGCAGAGTATGAAGGAAAGATAGCTATTAATGCATTATGGCCAAGAACAGCTATTAAGACAGCAGCAGTTGCTAATGTTTTAGGAGGCGATGAAGTATATAACAAATCTAGAAGTCCAGAAATTATGGCTGATGCAGCCCACATCATTCTAAATAAAGATAAAGATAAATTTACAGGAAATTTTGTTATTGATGATTCAATTTTAGCTGAACATGGAGAAACAGACTTTAGAAAATATGCAGACTATCCATTTCAAGAATTAATTCCAGATTTTTTTGTTCCTGAACATGCATATCCTGTTCCTAAGATAGTAAAAGATAATTGAAAAAAGATTTAGAAGCAGCGGCTAATTGGATTAAGAGCACTACTGGCAGTGACAAGTATACGATTTCACCATTAAGACAAGAAGCTAGCAGTAGAAGCTACTATCGAATAATTACAGATGATCAAAGTTATATATTAGCTATTCAGTCAAAAGATGCTCCAGAGAAAAACTCTGCAGCTTCTGGATCATCTCCTGCAAAGTTTTTATATGCAGCGAAATTACTTGGAAATAATTCTGTCAGAGTTCCAGAGATTTATGCTTTTTCAGAAGATTTACGTTTTATGTTGCAAGAAGATTTAGGCGATATAACTCTAGACTCTCACAAAGAATTAGACAATAGGCTAGTTCTAGAGCAAGCTCTTGATCAGTTAGCCTTAATTTATTCTGTAGACCAAGATGTTCTTAAAGCTTTTTCTTATGATGATCTTTTTGAGCAAACTAGTAATTTCTTAACTATTTATGAAGACAGAAATGTAAGTCTTAACAAGAATGAGATTAATGCGATACATGCACTTAGAAAAAAATTAGTTGAGCTAATTATGGAACAACCATTTCTGCCAACTCACAATGATTTTGAAAGAAGAAATTTTATCTACTTTAAAGAACAAATTCATATTATTGATTTTCAAGATCTTAATGTTGGGCCAATGGGAATGGACTTAGCTTCTTTGCTCTATGAACATGATTTTGATTATCCAAAAGATCTGATAGATGAATTACTACAGAAACATTGCGAAAGAAATGCACTAGGATTTGATGCAAAGCATGCCGATACTTTAATTAAACAAGTATTAACACATAGATCAATGCGATGTGTTGCTTTATTAAATGATTACAATAAGCAAGGCAAACTGCTTAATAGAAAAAACGATATTGATAAATTTATTAAAAGAATTCATTTAGGGCTAGATTCTTTAGGATTTATAGATGAAATGCATATTGTAGAGAAATTATTATGAAATCTATGATTCTTGCCGCAGGCTATGGAAAGCGTTTAGGAAATTTAACTCAAGATACTCCAAAACCATTAATCAAAGTTAAAGGCAAAGCCTTGATCGATTTTCATATAGAGAAACTTATTGCTATTGGTTGTAATAAAATAGTGATAAATGTTCATTATTTGGCAGAAAAAATAATAAAACATGTATCTGAAAAATATATTGATGTAATAGATATAGTTTTTAGTCATGAAGAAAATATATTAGGAACAGGAGGAGGTATAAAAAATGCTATTAAGCATTTTAACCAGGATGATTTCCTTGTAATTAACTCAGATGTATATAGCGATCTAGATTATTCTTATTTCAATAATTTTTCTTCTCCTACTGTTTTCTCTATATTGAATGAAGAAGATGCAGGTGATTTTTCTATAGAATCAGGAAAAGTTATAGTCAATAATCAAAAGGATTATACTTGGACAGGCTTCAGTGTTGTTAATGAAAAAATATTTAACAATATTGAAGAAGGGTCTTTTCATTATTGGCATGATTGCCTTTTAAAGCTTGCTAAGAGCGGAGATCTAAAAGCAGATATTCTAGATATAAATTGGTATGATGTTGGAAGTATCGACACCTTAGAACTATTAAACAGTGAATAAAATAATTGCTCCCTCAATTCTTTCAGCTGATTTTGCAAGACTTGGAGAAGAAGTTAGAAGTGTTATGGATGCTGGAGCAGATTGGATACACTTTGATGTCATGGATAATCATTACGTTCCAAATTTAACGATCGGCCCTATGGTCTGTAAATCACTAAGAGAATTCGGCATTAAAGATTTTATTGATGTTCATTTAATGGTTGATCCAGTTGATGATTTAGTAAAAATGTTTGCAGATGCCGGAGCAGATTTAATTTCATTTCACCCTAATGCCACCAAAGATGTTTCAGAAACCATAAAAAAGATAAAAGATTTAGGATGCCAGGCAGGAATAGCCATCAATCCAGCTGAAGAAGTTATAGTTGCCGAGCAAAACCTTGAAGATATCGATTTAGTTTTACTCATGTCTGTCAATCCAGGCTTTGGTGGACAAAAATTTATTGATAGCGTGCTTGAAAAAATATCTTATATGAGAAATCTTATTGATAAGTCATCTAATAAAGTAAGACTAGAGGTTGATGGAGGAATTAATCCTGAAAATATAAGTATTGTTTCTGAAGCAGGAGCTGATACATTTGTTCTTGGCTCAGCAATTTTTAATACAGATGATTATTCGAACACTATTTCTGCTCTTCGTAGCAATCTCTCTTAATTTAAATTCTAAAGAAATCTTTGTCTCTATAGCTGATAAGAAGATTTCCTTGCAAGTTGCTGACACTAATGAATTACGCGCTAAAGGTTTAATGGGAGTGAGAAGTCTTAATAAAGATCAAGGCATGATATTTCTCTGGCCTGATGCAGATAAAAGATGCATGTGGATGAAGAATACATCTATAGAATTATCAATTGCATTTATTAACTCTAATCAGATGATTGCTGAGATAAAAGATCTTGATCCTTACAGCACAGAATCAGTTTGCTCAAGAAGTAGTGATATTATTAGTGCAATTGAAATGAATAGAGGCTGGTTTGTCAAAAATAATATTAGAGTTTTTTCTAAAGTAAATATTCCCTAAATGTACCTACTTAATGTTGTCATTATCTTAGATGTTACTGTCATCATTCCTTTTACAGGAGCAGGTAGATCCTTACTTCCATGGTCTTTAGCTTCTTGCCCATGAATTTCTTCTTCTTCAAGCATTCTTTCTAATATCTCTCTACTTTTTTTATCATCAGGTGACATTTCCTTTAGGTGTCTTCTTAAATGTTCAACTACTTGTTTTTCAGTCTCTTCTACAAAACCCAAGCTTGTTCCATCACCAATTAAAGCCGCTACTGAACCAAGAGTGAATGAACCTGCATAATACAATGGATCAAGTAAAGATTTTTTACCCCCTAATTCTTCAAGTCTTTTAGTGCACCACTCTAAATGAGCAAATTCTTCATCTCCTGCTTTGATTAAATGCTCTTTTACTTCTGGTGTTTTAGAGAAAAATGCTTGGCCTCTATAAAGTGCTTGTGCAGACACTTCGCCAGAAGCATTAACTCGCATCAATGAGATCGATTTTTCTTTATCTAATTTAGTTAGACTTTCATCAGCTTCTGCTTCATCTTTGTATGTAATAATTTTTAAGAAATGATTGAGTTCATTTGCAATTTTATCGTTAAGACTCATAAATTTCTCCAATATCTGTTCTAAAAGTCATGCTATCAAAATTTATTTTTTCAATATTATCGTAAATATATCTTTTACAGTCATCCATAGAATCTGAAGAATAGT
>CAYFES010000005.1:0-23162 GCA_964342225.1 uncultured Gammaproteobacteria bacterium | reverse complement strand
GTTATAATGGCGCTATGTGTGATTGTTGCAAATGCTGTGAGTGCTCTTGTTGCTCAAAGTAAAACCTTAATTTTTCTCTGGCTGCTATTTTCTTTAGTTGCTCGCTCTGGCGAAGTGAATTCATGGGAATGTAATAAATTTGATGGTGCAAAGATAGTTGGCCAAGATGGAGAATATTTAGGGCAACTTGGCCCAAGCTGGAACAGAGATTCTATCTACAACTCAAGTTCAGAATACTCGAGCACTTGGTCTTCTAACAGCATCTTTAATGATAGTTCTAAATATGGGAACTCTTATTCCAGCACTTCTGTATTTAATGAATCAGCCTCAAGTCCACCAAAAATTATTACGGAGGATGGAGAAGAAAAATATCTCTCTATAGGCCCATCATGGGACTCAAATAGACTCAACCCATATGACTTTAAATACACTTGTGATTGGGATTAAAATATACCTATGAAAAGAATTATTTTTATTCTATTTGTAACGATCCTTGTTTCTGGATGCCAGGTTTCAAACCTAGTAAATTTTAATTCATCAAAGCTCACCCCAGAGTACGCATGCATCTTACAAGAAACTTATTCTAAAAATAATGAAGAGGTGCCCGAGGATCTTTCTAAATTTCTGAAGGAAGAAAAAATAAATTGTGAGGGAAGCGCTGTTAAAGAAGATGAGCCAGAATTCGAAGTTGTAAAAATAATTAGAATAGAAAAGAAGGAAGAAAAGAAAGAGAAGAAAGATAAAGACGATGATGATTTTTTCATCGTCAAAAGACCGCGAATTAAATAGCCATGAAAATTGGCATTCCAAAAGAAATAAAAAACAATGAGTATCGAGTTGGTCTAACTCCCGAGTCTGTAAAAAAATTAACCGAAAAAAATAACGAAGTCTTTGTAGAAACTAATGCAGGAGCTGGAATTGGTTTTAGCGATACTGATTATCAATCAGCAGGCGCTATAGTTTTAGATTCAGCAAGCAAAGTTTATTCAGAATCTGAGCTTATAGTTAAAGTAAAAGAACCAATGCCTGAAGAGTTTCAATATTTATCGAACCAACACACTCTTTTCACTTATTTTCACTTAGCAGGCAACAAAGAACAGGCTAAAGAACTAGTAAAAACTGGAATTACAGCTATAGCCTATGAAACAGTGACCGCTGATGATGGGTCATTGCCTCTTCTGGCACCTATGAGCGCTATAGCAGGACAAATAGGGTTTGTGGTTGGATCTTACTTTTTGCTAAAACCAAATAAAGGCATAGGAGTATTATTAGATTCTATTGGCGATATTGAGCCAAGAGTTGTAACTGTCATAGGTGCAGGTGTAGCAGGAACAGAAGCAATAAAAAAAGCTGTTGCTAGCGGCGCTTATGTAAAGATTATTGATTTATCAGAACAAAAGCTTCAGCAATTAAAACAAACATTTGGCGAAGATAAGATTGAATATATTATCTCTACGCCAGAAACAGTAGCAGCAGCTTTAATATCATCGGATCTAGTAATAGGTTCGGTTTATGTAATAGGTAAAGAAGCACCAAAAGTAATTACGAAAGAGATGATTAGCAAAATGAAACCGGGAAGTGTGCTAGTCGATATAGCAATTGATCAAGGCGGGTGTATTGAAACCAGTAAACCAACAACGCATGATGATCCAGTATTTATACATAATGATGTTATTCATTACTGCGTCACTAATATGCCAGGTGCTGTGCCTCTTACAGCTACACTAGCTCTCAATAAAGCGACCATGCCTTACATTGAGGCACTAACCAAAGACGGAGTAACAAAAGCCTTAGACTCTGATCAACACTTAGCAAATGGCTTAAATATGAAAAACGGTGAAATAACCCACCCAGCTATTAAAGAGGCATTAGATTCATGAGAAGCTTTGGTATTGGTTTTGCTTATTTATGCATTTACACAACGCCCATTCAAATATTTTTTATTGGCTGGATACTGAGCATGATTATTCAAACTGAATATGGCATTTTTACACTAAGCACCAAAATATTTTTAGTAGAGAAGCTTAAATTTTTGCATGATTGGGTTTATTCCTGGTTTTGGAATGCTTGGCTAGATTTTTGGTATCAATTTCCTGCGTTAATCGTAGCTATATTTAAGACAGTTTTTGGCACATGGCTAGGCTTCTGGCTGCTTAAGAAACTCAAATAAAAGAAAAAACGATGAGTAATAACTTAGCAACTAAAGATATAAAAAATCTATTTCATCCAGCAACTAATTTAAAAGTTCATGAACATGGGAAGCCCCTAATTTTAGATCGAGGCGATGGTATTTATGTATATGACATTGAAGGCAATAAATATATGGAAGGTTTGGCTGGGTTATGGTGCAATGCTCTAGGTTTTGGTAATGAAGAGTTAGTTGAGACCGCAGCTAATCAAATGCAAAAATATGGATATGGATCTTTGTTCGCATCAAAAAGTCATGAACCAGCCATCATGTTGTCTGAAAAACTGATGGAGATGTCACCTTTTGATAATGGTAAGGTATTTTTTGGAAGTTCAGGTGGAGACGCAAATGATACTCAATATAAATTATTCACTTATTTAAATAATGCTATAGGCAAGCCTGACAAGAAGAAGTTCCTTTCAAGAAAAAAGGGATATCACGGAATTACAGTTGCAAGTGGTAGTATGACCGGCATTCCAGCTAATCATAAGTTATTTGATTTGCCTATTTCAGGATTTTTTCATACAGATACACCACATTATTATCGTGAAGGAATGGACAATGAAACTGAGGCAGAATTTTTAGATCGAATCGCTAAAAATTTAGAAGACTTAATCATTAAAGAAGGTTCTGATAGTTTTTCTGCCATGATTGCTGAGCCATTGATAGGAGCTGGAGGAGTTCTTATACCTCCTGAAGGATACTTTCCTAAAATTCAAAGCATTCTAGAAAAATATGATATTCATTTAATAGATGACGAAGTAATTTGTGGTTTTGGTAGGACAGGCAATTGTTGGGGGTATGAAACTTTCTCAATGAAGCCATCTTCAATGACAATTGCCAAAGCTCTTTCATCTGGGTACATGCCTATAAGTGCTGTTATTGTTTCAGAGGAAATCTTTGAACCAATAAAGCATGCAAGCGATGATGTAGGGGTTTTTGCTCACGGATATACCTATTCTGGTCATCCAGTTTCATGTGCTGTAGCACTAAAAACATTGGAAATTTATGAAAGAATAAATCTGTTCTCTCATGTCAGCCATGTTGCTAAAAGTTTTCAGGATCGAGTTAAAAAACTTTCATCATTTGATCATATTGGAGAAGCTAGAGGCGTTGGTTTAGTAGCAGGCATTGAGCTTGTAAAGAATAAAGAAACAAAAGAAAATTTTGAGCCTTATGGAAGAATAGGAATGTTATTAGCAGAAACTTGTCAAAAAAATGGATTAATTGTTAGAGCAATAGGAGATGTTATAGCAATATGTCCACCTCTTGTGATCACAGAAGACCAAATTCATGAATTATTTGATATTCTTGAGTCATCGATAGAAGAAGTTTCTAAAAAAATTTAAGGATAAAGTAATGTTGCCAGACATATTGAAGAATAATTTATCAGTGCCTGTAGTTGGCGCACCTCTTTTCATTATTTCAAGACCAAATTTAGTTATCGCCCAATGTAAGGCTGGAGTTGTCGGCTCATTTCCTGCCCTAAATGCAAGACCACAAGAATTACTATCAGATTGGATTAAAGAAATAAAAGATGAATTAGGCCAATACCAAGAAGACAATCCTGATGCCAAAGTAGCGCCATTTGCGGTAAATCAAATTTGCCATTTATCAAACGATAGACTTTTCAAAGATGTTGAAACCTGCGTTAAGCATGAAGCACCAATTATTATTACTTCATTAAGACCTCCGGAAGATCTAGTAAAAGCCGCTCACTCATATGGGGGTATTGTTTTTCATGATGTTATAAGCACAAGACATGCACAAAAAGCAGTTGAACAAGGTGTAGATGGTCTAATTCTAGTCTGTGCAGGAGCTGGAGGACATGCCGGCGCTTTATCGCCCTTTGCACTACTTAGAGAAACAAGAGAATGGTATGACGGAACTATACTTCTGTCAGGATCAATATCAGATGGATATTCAGTAGCAAGCGCTTTGGCAATGGGGGCCGATCTTGCTTATATAGGAACAAGTTTTATAGCGACAAAAGAGTCTGAAGCAGATGATAATTATAAAAAGATGTTAGTAGAGTCTTCAGCTAAAGATATTGTATATACCAATTATTTTAGTGGAGTGCATGGTAATTATTTAAGTCCTTCAGTTGAAAGAGCAGGCATGGATCCAGCTAATTTACCTGAAGCCGATAAAACAAAAATGAATTTTAATTCTGGAGGCAATGCTTCTGCTAAAGTCTGGAAGGATATCTATGGTTCTGGACAAGGAATAAATGCCATCAAAGAAACGACTAGTGTTAGCGACCTTGTAAATAAAATTTCAACAGAATTTAAACAAGCACAAGAAGAGTTCACTAAAAAATCAGGCAGCTATTAAAGATTTTAAGAATCTATAAAGTATAATGTCTCTGTGGACGTAGCAGCACTTATATTATCTATCTTTGCACTAATCTTTGCTTTGATTGGTGTAGGCCTGTCTATGCGAGCGCTTTATATAATTGGTGTAAATGCTGGACTTGATAAACAGTATGATCCCAAGCCAACTACCACCTCAAAAGCAGCTAATAAGGAATTTAAAAAACCAATACGAACTGAAGGCAATAAGATTATTTATAACGAAGAACCATTAATTTATGTAATTGAAGATTTCATTACAGATGAAGAATGTTCGCACTTTGTGAATGCTTCAGACACTAAATTACAAAGAGCAAAAACAATTGGTGGTAAAGATGGAATTTATCATGAAAATCGAACAGGCAGTAATTGTTGGATTGCACATAACCATTCAAATGTCACAACAGATTTAGGACAAAGGATAGCTGATCTTATAGGATTCCCATTAAAGAATGCTGAATCTTATCAGGTGGTCTATTACACTGGCGGCACTCAATATAATGACCATCATGATGCTTTTGATCATGAAACAGAAGAAGGAAAAAAGCACCTTGAAAGAGGAGGTCAGAGAATTTATACCGCACTAGGCTACTTAAATGATGTTGAAGAAGGAGGTGCAACTGAGTTTAAAGACCTAAACATTTCAGTTAAACCAAAAAAAGGCTCTTTATTGGTATGGAAAAATATTCTTCCTGGAACAACCAAACTTCATCCAGAATCATTGCATGCTGGAAGGCCAGTAACAAAAGGTGAGAAGTATGCTTTTAATCTGTGGTTCAGAGAAAATAAGTTTGTCTAATAGATGGACGTATCTTTCATTCTTGAAGATCTAAATGAAGCTCAGCGTGAAGCTGTAACTTCAGAATCTAAAAAACTTTTAGTCCTAGCAGGAGCCGGTTCAGGCAAAACCAAAGTATTAGTTCATAGAATTGCTTGGCTCATAAAAGCAATGTCTAGTTCTACTCATAGCATCTTAGCGGTTACATTTACAAATAAAGCAGCCAATGAAATGACTGGGAGAATTGAGCATATTCTAGATCAGCCAATCCCGGAAATGTGGTGTGGAACTTTTCATTCCATATCTAACAGAATCTTGCGTCGTCATTGCGAAGAAGCTGGACTTGAAAAAGAATTTGCCATATTGGATAGCGATGATCAATTAAGAATAATAAAACGAATCTTAAAAGAATTAGATGTCGATGAAGATCAATGGGCTCCTGAAAAAGTTAGATGGCAGATTAATACTTGGAAAGATGAAGCTTTGAGATCTAAAGATGTAGATGATCAAGGCGATTTTAATATCGAAATGTTAAAACGCATCTACACACACTACGAAAACTATATGGCAAAAGAGAATTTATTAGATTTTGCTGAACTAATTTTAAAATCTTATGAGCTTATTAAAACAAATAAAACAATTAGAGAGTTATATAGAAAAAAATTTAAACATATATTAATTGATGAATTTCAAGACACTAATTCACTTCAATTTAAATGGATAAAAAACTTAATTGATCCAGCAACCACTATTGCAGCTGTTGGCGATGATGATCAATCTATCTACGGCTGGAGAGGCGCAAAGATTGAGAATATAAATAAGTTTGCCAAAGAAAAAGGCACACAGATTGTTAGGCTTGAACAGAATTATAGATCTACTGCAAATATCTTGAATGCAGCTAATGCTGTTATAGGACAAAATTCAAATAGATTAGGGAAAAAGCTTTGGACTAAAGGTAATGAGGGAGACAAAATAGAAGTTTTTGAAGCATATAACGAAGAAGAAGAAGCAAATTTCATTTCCGAGAATGCACATAGTATTTTTAGTGCAGGCGATCATTATAAAGATATGGCCGTTTTATATAGATCAAATGCTCAGTCTAGAACAGTTGAAGAAGCTTTATTAAGACAAAACATACCGTATGTCATATATGGAGGAGTTAGATTCTATGAAAGGTTAGAAATAAAGAATGTGTTGAGTTATTTAAGAATAATTATAAATAGCAATGACAACAATGCTTTTGAAAGAGCTATTGGGGTTCCATCTAGGGGTGTAGGTGAAAAAACTCTAACGAATATCAGAAATTTTGCAGAAGAGAATAGCTTGTCATTGTTTGAAGCAGCTAAAAAAATGATTGCTAAAGAAATAATTAAAGGGAAAGCAGGAGAATCAATATCTATATTTATTAATTTTATTGAAAGTTCGTTAGAAAATATAAATAACACTTCATCAGATGAGTTTGTAGAGATGGTAATTAATCAGAGCGGTTTAATAGACCATCATATGAAAGAGCCGGGAGAAAAAGGACGCATTAGAGTAGAAAATATAAATGAACTTATCTCAGCAGTTAAATCTTTTGAAGCATTAAATAAACATGAAGACATGTCAGAGTATGGCTCGTATATTTCAGCTTTTTTAAGTTCAGTATCTTTAGACATGGGAGAAACACAAGCCTCTAAATCTGATGATGCTGTTCAACTAATGACTATACATTCAGCTAAAGGACTGGAGTTTAAATATGTATTTATGGTTGGAATGGAAGAGTCATTATTCCCACACTCTCGTTCTGTAGAAAATATCAATGAATTAGAAGAGGAAAGAAGGCTTTGTTATGTTGGGATCACAAGAGCTAGGCAAAAATTATATCTATCTTATACGGAGTTTAGGAGATTGTATGGGCAAGACTCTTATAACCCACCTTCTAGATTTATTAATGAAATGCCTAATGAACATCTTGATTTTGTTAGGCCAAAACAATCGTATAGAGCAAACTTTTTTGGAACAGTATCATCAGGAAGCTCAAGCACAGACACACCCTTTTCTCTAGGAGAGATTGTTAGACATAAAGTTTTTGGTGAAGGTGTTGTGCTTAGTATCGAAGGACAAGGCGATGCTTCAAGGATACAAATAAATTTTAATACGGCTGGAACTAAATGGCTGGTTACAGCTTATGCAGATTTAGAAAAAATATAATGAAATTAAAGATTGAACATAAAGGTTTAGTTGACTATGAGCCTTGCATTAAAGAAATGAAGCAATTAGTTGAATCTCAACCCAATCATCACTCAATATGGGTCTTAGAACACAACCCGGTCTTTACCATAGGTATAAGCGAAAAAGGAATTCAGGAAGATAAGAAATTAAATCCTCCATTGATTAAAACAGATAGAGGTGGAAAGACCACTTATCATGGGCCTGGACAGAAGATCTTCTATTTTATATTGAGCTTAAAAGATCTGCCCTTTAAACCAACCGATCTAACTAAAAATGTTCTACAAGAAACCTCTGATACCTTGAATAGTTATGGTTTAGAAAATGAAATTAATCTAAAAGATCCTGGAATATATTTAGGTAACAAAAAATTAGCTTCAGTTGGCATGAGAATACGAAGAAATTACTCCTATCATGGCCTTAGTATTAATTTTGATACAAATTTATCAACATTTAACACAATTAAACCTTGCGGACTAGACGTTCAGGCTTGTAATCTAACAGACTATATAAATATTAATATTGATAAACTTACATCTGACTTAATAGATAAATATAAAGGACTTATAACAAAGAAATGAGAGACATTATTCCAACAGTCAAAATAATTAATCATGCAGGAGTTCAGTCTGTTAAAGATGGCATGAAAGCAAATCCATATTCACTTATTGATAGAGAAAAGAAACCAAATTGGATTAGGATGACAGCCAGCCAGGCAAATAAAAATTACACCCTTATCAAAGACAAAGTAAAAGATTTACATTTAAGCACTGTCTGTGAAGAAGCAAAATGTCCTAATCTTTCAGAATGTTGGTCTAGAGGAACTGCAACATTTATGCTGATGGGAGACACATGCACAAGAGCGTGCCAATTCTGCTCAGTGAATACTGGTAATCCTAATGGATGGCTTGATAAAGAAGAACCAAACAAGATAGCTAACACCATAGCCCTTATGAAACTTAAATATATTGTTCTCACTTGTGTTAATAGAGATGACATTTCAGATGGCGGCGCTCAACATTTTGCTGATACGGTAAATGCTATAAAAGAAAAAGACAGCAATATTGAAGTTGAAGTATTAACCTCTGACTTTAATGGTTCTAGAGATGCTATAAAGAAAGTAGTTGAATCTCCAATTAAAGTATTTGCTCAAAACATTGAAACAGTTGAAAGGCTCACACATCCGATTAGAGACCCTAGAGCAGGGTACGATAAAACGTTGAAAGTTTTGCAAGCTGCCAAAGAAATTAACCCAAATATAATCACCAAAACTAGTCTTATTGTAGGTTTAGGAGAAACAGATGTTGAGATTTATCAGACTTTTAAAGATCTAAGAGAACATAATGTAGATATTGTCACTTTAGGGCAATATTTAAGACCAACATTAAATCATCATCCTGTAGATAGATGGGTAACTCCAAAACAATTTGATGAGTATAGAGAAGAAGGTTTAGATTATGGCTTCCTTGAAGTTATTTCTGGCCCTATGGTAAGGTCTAGCTATAGAGCTGAAAGAGCATTAGATTTTAACAACGCAGGATTATAAAAATGATAGTAATTTCACCAGCAAAACGACTCAGTAATAAAGCTTGCGACATAATTTTGAATGCAACGACGCCTGCCTTTGATAAAGAGGCAAATCTTTTAGCCGGCCAACTAGCAAAGCTAGATGCAACGGATTTAACGAAGCTAATGGGAGTAAGTGATAACATTGCTGAATTAAACGTTGAAAGATTTAAAAGCTGGGGCAATTCACAAACAGAAGAGAAAAGAGCTATTTTTCAATTTGAAGGCGATGTATTTAAACATCTCGATGCTAGAAATCTTAATAGCGAGGATATTGACTATATGAATCAAAGACTAAGAATACTCTCGGGCATATATGGGTTGCTTAGACCCTCAGATGAAATGAATCCATATAGATTGGAGATGGGAACACAACATAACTTTGGTGATACAAAGAATTTATACGATTTTTGGGGCGATAAGATTGCTCAGCAAATTAAACTAGAGACAAAAGGCAACATTCTTTTTAATTTAGCTTCAGAAGAGTACTTTTCATCAATAAAAAAATATACCGAACCTCTAAAAGTCATTAATTTTAAATTCTTATCTGTTTCTGGCGGAAAAGAAAGAGTAATTGGAGTAATAGCAAAAAGAGCAAGAGGCGAAATGGCAAGATTTTTAATTCAGAATAGAATAGAAAACATAAAAGGAATAGAAGATTTCTCCTCAATGGGTTTTAAGTTTAAAGACTTTGAGGATAATACTTTTACTTTTATTGCTTCTTAGACTCTTTAGCCAATAAATCATCAACTATTTCTAGAAGCTCATCAACATGCTTAAAAGTCTCATGAAAAGAAAAGACTACTTCGCGATCACGACTTAAAAGAACTAGGCCTTCTTTTAGCTTTTTTAATTGATCTACATTACTCATACTATGCTGATATTCTAATGAACTTTTGAATCAAAGCAACGTCCAAATATCTTGAAAAAAGGCGAAAAATAGTGGTAATATACTCTCCCATTTGTTTTACAATAAACATTGGTTATAATATAATATAAATATGAGTTATGCATTAGCATTAGCAAATCCTGGATCAAACCTAGATAGGTACTTGGCTCAGGTTTATTCAACTCCAATACTCTCACGTGAAGAGGAGCTCGAGCTTACGCAAGAATTCTACGCAACTGAAGATGTTGAAGTAGCGCACGAGCTTGTAATTTCTCATCTAAGATTTGTTATACATATTGCAAAATCTTATGCAGGCTATGGGCTTCCACTTGCAGATATTATTCAAGAGGGAAACCTTGGACTTCTAAAAGCCGTAAAGAGATTTGACCCCAATAAAGGAGTAAGGCTTGTTTCTTTTGCTGTTCACTGGATTAAAGCTGAAATACATGAATTTATCCTTAAAAATTGGAAAATAGTAAAGATTGCAACTACAAAGGCTCAAAGAAAGCTATTTTTTAACCTTAGAAGTAAAAAGAAAGGTACAGGATGGCTAACTGATAAAGAAGCAAAGAAAATAGCAGCCGATTTAGATGTTTCATTTAGAGAAGTAATGCATATGGAAAACAGAATGCATTCAACAGACACACCATTTGATTTGCCTTCAGATGAAGAAGACGATGAAAAAGCTTTTTCTCCTAGCCAATATTTAGAAGATAACTCTTTTAATCCTGAATTAACTGCTGAGCAAGATAATTGGGAAGAAGTGAACCATGCTGCTCTTTTAGAGAACATTTCAAATCTTGATAGAAGATCTCAAGATATAATTCGTGCCAGATGGTTAGAAGATAATAAATTAACTCTAAATGAATTAGCTGACAGATATTCAGTATCAGCAGAGAGAATAAGACAAATAGAAGCAAAAGCTTTTAAGCAACTTAAAACAGCTTTAGTTAATGTCTAAATTAACAATCAATCTTAATGGCGACACCGTAGAACTAAATTCTAATAACCTTTCAGACCTTTTAATCGCTCAAGCTCCAAAAGATAGACCATTTGCAGTTGAGATTAATGGCATAATAGTCCCTAGTTCAGACTTTGATAACTTTAAACTAACAAATAATGACAGAATCGAAATTATCGCAGCAGTTGGAGGCGGATAACCTAAAGATAGGCACACAAGTCTATTCTTCAAGACTTATTGTTGGCACTGGAAAATATCCTTCAGAGGACATAGCAGAAAAAGCCATAGAACTTTCAGGTGCCGAATTAGTTACTTTAGCGCTTAAAAGATTTGATAAAGAAGAAAGTTCAGAGAATATTCTAAAGCCGATCGGCAATAGAAAATTATTACCAAATACTGCAGGAGTATTAACAGCAAATGAAGCTATTAGATCAGCGCATATATCTAAAGAGCTTTTTCAAACTAATCTATTAAAACTTGAGATCATAAGTTCAGCAGAAAATCTTGATCCAAATATGGAAGAGACATTAAAAGCTGCTAAGTCCTTATCAAAAGAAGATTTTGAGATATATGTCTATTGTGACAGGGATATAGATAGCTGTAAGAGATTAGAAGATATGGGTTGTGTGGCAATCATGCCTTTAGGCTCATCAATTGGATCTGGAAGAGGGTTTGATAATCTTGTAGATTTAGAAAAATTGCGTTCTCAAATTTCTCAAGTCTTAATAGTCGATGCAGGGTTAGGCGTTCCTTCTGAGGCATCAACAGTTATGGAAATGGGCTATGATGCAGTTCTAGTTAATAGCGCTATAGCTCAAGCTAAAGATCCAACAAGAATGGCAGAATCTTTTAAAAAAGGAGTTCAAGCAGGAAGACTAGCATATCTTGCTGGCCGAATTCCTGTATCAGATAAAGCAAAAGCAAGTTCTCCTACATCATTTTTAAAATGATTAAGACTTTTAGCTCAAGAGCAGGAAGACTATCAGACACTAATAAGAAATTCTTACAATTAAAGTCTAAATCAATACTAAAGATGGGAGAAAAACCCAAAACTACAAAACCAATTGTTATGGATATTGGTTTTGGGGATGCACAATCTTTTGTTTGTGATGTGGTTGAGAATAAGAATTATGTTTTTATTGGAATTGAACCATACAAAAAAGGTTTTGCTAGAGCCGTACAATTTTATGAAGAGAATGTGCCTAAAAATATGTTTTTATTCAATGGAGACGCAAGAGAATTCTTTGAAGAAACAAAATACAAAATAGATTTTATAAGAATCCATTTTCCTGATCCTTGGCCAAAAAAAAGACATGCCAAAAGAAGATTAATAACAAAAGATTTTTTATTAACTTCACATGACCTTTTAAAAAAAGGTGGAAGTATTGAGATAATCACGGACTCTTCAATATATCAACGACATTTAGAAGAGCTTATTAGCGATCAAAGCTATTTCAAAAAAATTAAAGACTTTCCTATTACATGTCAGATTTCAACATTTCATAAAAAAGCGATAGAAAAAGGCCATACGGTAAAGAAATATGTCTTAAAAAAGACTAGCTGAAGTATTGCCCCATAAAGACATACAACATTCTTTCTGCTAATTGAAAAACAAAAAAGGCTATAAGAGGACTTAAATCAAAGCCACCTGCTGGCGGAATTACATTTCTAAAAATAGATACAGTATTTTCATACAATTCTTGGATTAAGCTTGTTAGCGAATTATAAAAGTTAGCGCCGAATGCATAAATCCAGCTTAAAACCACTCCAGCAATAACAATAAACTTTAATATCCCAATTAAAATTATAGATGTTTCAAATATAGCTAAATTAACGACTGTCACGATATCAAATGGTGTAATTAGAGAAAAAGTTATGCCATTGACTAGAAGTGCAGCAAAAAGAAGGCCAACATTTATTTTCTTATAATGAATGTTAAAAATAATCAGCAAAGGAAACAGCAGTATCTTTATTATTCGTGCAATCTTGTTATAACTATCAGCTTTTGCCAAATCAATTAGAAATAAGATCAAAATTAGATAGATCAGAATCGTCTTTAAGTTCAACAACAAGCCAAGACTAATTTCGTTTTCCATTTTTTATGTTCGTTTCCCAAATATGACAGTACCTAATCTCACCATATTTGAATTACAAGATATGGCCTCATGATAATCACTAGACATGCCCATTGAAAGAATATCAATTTCACCATTTATTTTTTTTATCTTCTCAAACAATCTCTGTGCTTGCTGAAACTGCAGCTTTGTTGTTGAGGCATCAATATTGTTTTCTGATATAACCATCATGCCTTTAATTTTTATTTTTGATTGTTTGTCATGTTTCTCAACAATTTCTAATATCTCATTCTCTGAAAATCCACTTTTCGTTTCTTCTGATCCTAGTTTAAGTTGTAAAAGTATGTTGGCTGATGCTTCTGAAAGATCATTTACCAAAAGCTTATATATTTTATAGCGAGATACTGAATGAATCATGTGCGATGATTCAACAATTTTAGACAGTTTGTTTGATTGTATATTTCCAAGAAAATGCCATCTAATATCATCAGGAAGTTGGGCTTTTTTCTCTGACAGCTCTTGTAGAAAGTTTTCACCAAAGTCTCTATGCCCCTCATTGTAAAGTTTTAGAATCTTCTGTATCGGTTGTCCTTTTGAAACAGCTATCAGACAGGCTTTAGGGCTAATTTCTTTTTTTATTTCAAGGTATGCTTCTAAGCTCATCGTTAATTTCTCTGCATTTAGGCGGCAGTGAATCCATATTTAATCTTCTAAAATCTTCTCTAGCATTATTTGTCTGCGATCTATTCTGGAAAGGCCCAACAACAACTATGTAATTAAAATCATTCACACTTTTAACATTCTCAACTTTAGCTACATAGTTTATTCTCTCTAGTTGCTTTACTTGGCTTTCTGCTGCCTCACGAGATTTAAAACTTCCAGATTGAACAAAATATTCACAGTCTCCAATTGTGGCATCTTCCAAATAATCGATTGTTTGAAAAACATCTTCTTCTAGAATAGTTTGAAACTCAAATTTTATGTCTGGCGAATTGAATTTTTCTAAATCAGAAAATTCTTTTTCATCTTTAAGAAAAAAGATAGCCATTACTAAAATAATGCAAACTATCTCTGCCACAACAATTAGTGTTGTTTTTATATTTAAAGGAAATTTTTTATTCTGGTAAGAGATGTTAGCCATCTTACATCTTCTCTAGTGGCTCAACATTTAGGATCCTAAAACTATTCGCAAGTATAATTTTTGTTGCCATTGTCAGCAAAAGTCTCGCATTCTCTGTTTTCTCATCTTTATTTATAACAGGACTTTGCTCATAAAAAGCATGAAAAGAAGCTGACAAGTCTTTTACATAGTGGACTAAGGAATGAGGAGATCTTTCCTCTGCATAATTTTCTACCAAGTGCGGGAAGTTCAATATTTTATTTACGATATCAAAATTCTTCATTATTTCTTTCTCTTCAACCTCTCCATTAGGGTCAAAACTCTTTTTAGTTAATATAGAGCAGCATCTAACATGAGCGTATTGAGAATAGAAGTAAGGATTATTTTTGCTCTCATCTTTGGCAAGATTAATATCGAAATCCATTGTGTGGTCTGATTTTTTTTCCAGAAAGAAGAATTTAATTACATCTGGACCAAGTTCATCTCTTAACTCTTTTAATGAATAGAAATCTCCCTTTCTTGTAGACATTGTTCTTTTACTGCCGTCTTCATATAGATTAACCAGCTGATAGAGCATAAACTCTATTTCTTGTTGCTTGCTTTTCATTACATTAAATGCAGCAGTTAATCTTGGAATATATCCATGATGATCAGCCCCAAAAACATTTATACATAAGTCATATTTTCTATCTATTTTATTTTTATGATATCCAACATCAGTTAAGTAATATGTTGGTTCACCATTTTCTCTCAACAAAACCCTATCCTTATCGTCTTTGAAGTCTGTAGTTTTAAACCAGATAGCACCACCTTCAGAAAATGTATGGCCAGCTTTTTCAATAACAGATAATGATTTTGATAAATCAGAACCTGAGTCTTGGATAGATCCAAGAGAACTCTCATGGAACCAGTTATCATGAATAATATTGAAACTATGTAATTCTTCTTTTATTACATTAAGAATTTTCGTAATAGAAAAATCATTTGCTGCCTTCCAGGCTTCTTTATGATTTTTTTGAAAATATTCAGATATTTGGTCTAGTTTTTTTTCTTTATCATCAGAAAGACCTTTTAAATCGAGATTAATATCAATTTTCTCATTATCTTTTAGAAATTCTTGTGCAATTTCATGTATGTAGTCTCCTTCATACATGCCTTCAGCATCAAAGTTTGCTGCATAAGCTTTTAAAAGTATGCTGCTAGTGAGTATAGATATCTGTCTTCCAGCATCATTTACATAATATTCTTTTGTAACCTTATAACCTGAATTTTCTAATAGATTAGACAAGGCCATACCCAGCACAGCTCCCCTTCCATGCCCTACATGGAGAGGCCCAGTAGGGTTAGATGAAACAAATTCAACTAATACATTACCCTGTTTTTTAGTATTTTTGCCCCATTTTGAATCCAGCTTTATCACTTCTTTCAATGCAAGGGTTTTCTCAGCGCTCGTTAGAAAGACATTAATAAAGCCAGCACCTTCAATGGATATAGATTCAATAAATGGCAAGCTTAGATCTTTAGTTAATAGCTCTGATATTTCTCTAGGCTTCATGCTAAATGCTTTAGCTAGCTTTAAGGCGCAACTTGTTGAGTAGTCCCCATGACTTTCTTCATCACTAATCTCGAAATTTATTTGATCTATTAGTTCTTTATCTATTTTTACGCTTTTTTGTGCTGCTACATTTTGAACAGCTTCAACTAATTGTTTATTTAATGTATCTAAAATCATTCTTTACTTCTGCTTACATAAGACCCATCACGAGTATCTATCTTTATCATATCGCCTTCATTTATGAATATAGGTACTTGTATCTCTTTCCCTGAAGAGATTAAAGCTGGTTTTAATGTATTTGACACTGTATCACCTTTAAGTCCAGGCTCTGTTTTAACAATTTCTTTGTTTACAAAATTTGGAGGTTCAATATTGAGAACATCTCCATTCCAAAAAAGAATTTTGCACTCTTCTTCGCCATCAAGCCAATCTTTAACATTAACTAGCTTATCAAAAGGCACTTCAATTTGTTCAAAGTTAGCTTGATCCATAAATACAAAATTTTGACCCTCTGAGTATAGAAATTGAAAATCTTTTTCCAATATATCTGCTTCTTCAACGCTTTCACCTGATTTAAAAGTTCTTTCCCATACTTTTTGTGTTCGTAAGTTGTAGAGTTTGGTTCTCATAACAGCTTGCCCTTTGCCAGGCTTATGAAATTCATATGAAATTATTGAGCACGGCTCACTATCTATGAGAATTTTTAGCCCTTGTTTGAACTGATTAGTGGAATATTTCATCAATAACTATTAGATTCATTAATATGGCAAAGTCTATTTTACAACCTTTACTATTTCTTTGTATCTCAGTAATAACATTTTTAGTCTCTTATCTGCTAGCAACAACTGTACAAGTAGGGACTATTGCTGAGGGTGGTTTGTCTTTAATTATGATTGTTATGTTTTTATCTTTTTTCATTCATTGGGTGATGTTTATTCCTTCTTACATCTTTCAGACTGAAAAATTTTATGACCTAACAGGCACAATCACTTATATAACTCTTTTGAGTCTTGTAATTTATATAAAGCAATTAGTAGTGCATGCCGTTCTAGATTGGCGATCAATATTAATATTTTCTTGCATCATGATATGGACTGTAAGACTTGGAGGGTTCCTCTTTTGGAGAGTCTTGAAAGATGGCCAAGATAAAAGATTTAGAACAATTCTGCCTAGTTTTACTCAATTATTTATGACTTGGACATTATCGGCTGCATGGGTATTTATTCAGTCTCTTGCTGCTTTAGTTGCTTTAACATCTCTTCAGCAAGAACCATTTGGGATAGTTGGTTTTATTGGTCTTGGTCTTTGGATTTTTGGATTTATTTTTCAAGTAGTGGCAGACCATCAAAAAACTCAATTTAAAGCTAATCCTGCGAATGAAGGAAACTTTATAACAGAAGGTCTATGGAGCATTTCAAGGCATCCAAATTATTTTGGTGAAATAGTTCTTTGGACAGGAATAGCTGTTATGGCATTACCAGTAATGTCAGGATTACAGTATGTTTCATTGGTGTCTCCTGTATTTGGATTCTTGTTAATTTATTTTGTGAGTGGCGTGAGACTTTTGGAAAACAAAGCTGACAAGAAATGGGGCAATAATTCTGAATATCAGGAATATAAAAGAAATACGCCTGTATTTCTGCCTAAATTCCTTAAATAAAGGATTTAAAGCAAAAATTAAGTATAAATTTATTACCTAATTTAAGATACATTTAACGGCTAAGTAGGTGTAAAATTACACTAATTTGATATATTTAACCGATCAAGTTTAGAAAGGGGTAATACTAATATGAGAACATATATTTATTTATTGTCTTTATTGGCATTTTTTGCTTTTTCAGAAAATACCGATATTGAAGAAATCTTATCTGAGAATGAAAATAATTTCTCTCTCTCAGAAAAATCACAAAGCGAAGTAAATGAACTATCAACAGAGAAAGATTCATTGCTTGCGGAATGGAAGGTAGTGGTTAAGCAAGTCGAAGGCTTAAAAATCTATAACGAACAAAAAAGACGTCAAATTAAAGCTCAGGAAGAAAGAATGGTTACACTTGCAGAGCAAACTAGACAAGTTGTTGTTATTCAAAGACAAATACCACCTCTGATGGAAAGAATGGCAGATAGTCTTGAACAATTTGTTAGTTTAGATGCTCCATTCTCTCTAGATGAAAGAGTTAAAAGAATAAACCAAGTAAGAGCTACTCTTTCAGATCCAAAAGTTACAGCATCAGAACAGGTTAGACAGGTTTTAGAAGCTTATAACATTGAAAGAGAATATGGCAGAACAATCGAAACTTATGAGGACGCCATAATAATAGATGGTGAGGAAAAGGTTGTTAATATTTTAAGAATTGGTCGTCTTGCTCTTATGTATCAGCTTAAAGATCAAAGTCAGGCAGGCATTTGGGATTCAGAACAAAATGATTGGGTTGAAGTTAGTGGTTACAGACTTCCTGTAAGAGATGGAATTAGAATGGCAAATAAAACAGCCCCGCTTGATCTATTAGCAGTCCCTGTAAAATTCCAAGGAGGTGAGTAATGAGATACTTAAAAATACTTTTACTTACTTCATTAATTACTTCTTCTTATGCATTTGCACAAGAAGCTGAAACTCCTCCTCCAACAAATTTGGATAAATTATTAGAGCTTGTAAAAGAAGGTAAAACTAAAGAACAAGCTGCAAATAGAAAGAGAGAGGCAGAATTTAAAGCATCACGTGATAAACAAGACCAGATTCTTAAAGCTGAGCAAAGAGAATTGGCAAGACAAGAAAGAATCGCTGATCAATTAGAAGCAGAGTTTAAGAAAAACCAAGAAAAGTTAAGAATAGCTGAGGAAGCCTATCTTAAACAGCTTGGATCTTTAAACGAGCTTTTTGGCCACATGCAAAGTATTAGTACTGATTCAAGAGTTACTTTTGAGTCTTCATTAACTGCTGCAGAATTTGGCAAAGATAGAGAAGAATTCTTAAAAAATCTAACCAAGAAAATGGGTGAATCAACTCAGCTACCAACAATTTCTGAGATTGAAAGAGTTTGGTATGAAATTATGAGAGAGATGAAAGCGACTGGAGAAGTTAGTCGTTTTTCAGCTACTGTTATAAATGTTGATGGTACTCAAGCTGAGTGTGATGTTGTTCGAGTTGGTGTATACAATGCCGTTTGCGGTTCTAAGTATTTAGAATATGTTCCTGCTAAAGGACAGTATCAATTCTTAGCAAGACAACCTGCTGGAAGATATACAAGTTCAGCTGGTAGAGTTTCTGGTGCAGATGCTTCAAGCGGTTACGTAAGCTTTTCTGTAGATCCAAGCGGTCCTTCAGGAGGAGCTTTGTTAGCTAATCTTGTACAGAACCCATCTCTTTGGGAAAGAATTCAGCAAGGTGGAATTATTGGTTACATCATCTTAGCGATTGGTGGCATTACATTAATCTATGCAATATATAAATATGCAATGCTTTGGGTAATGAGCAGAGCAGTTCATTCACAATTATCTACTGATGCGCCTAGTGATTCTAATCCGCTTGGAAGAGTGCTTAAAGTTGGTAAAGCTCATATGAAAGATGAGATTGACAGACTCGAATTGAAATTAGCTGAAGCAATTATGGGTGAAAGGCCTGCAATTGAGAGAGGCATAAGTTTCGTTAAGATTGTTTCTGTTGTCGCGCCATTGGCAGGTTTGCTAGGTACGGTTACAGGTATGATTATCACTTTCCAACAAATTACATTGTTTGGAACAGGTGATCCAAAAATCATGGCTGGAGGTATATCTCAAGCCCTAGTTACAACAGTGCTGGGTCTTGTTGTTGCTATACCAACAACATTAGCTCATTCTTTCTTACAGTCTTCAGCTAGATCAGTTGTTGATGTGCTTGAAGAACAAGCGACAGGAATTGTTGCTGAAAAAGCTAAATAATTATGTACTGGCTAACTGAGCTCTACATATCTCTTAGAGACTTTATGGAGTCTGGTGGGCCAGTATTATGGTATATCGCTATTTTAGTTACATTTATGTGGGCTTTAATCTTTGAAAGAGTCTATTATTTTCTTTTTGTTCATGGTGATTTCGCATCAAATATTAAAGAAAGATATCTATCAATGAAATTTAAAAGCCCTTGGCATAAAAATCAGACAAAAACTCGATTTATCTCAGAAGGTAAGCTTTCCATTAATAAAAACATTCAGCTTATACAAGTTTGTATAGCTTTATGTCCTCTATTTGGATTAATGGGAACTGTTACTGGAATGATAGAAGTATTCCAGGTAATGGCTTTTACTGGTGGTGGTGATGCTAGATCAATGGCAGGAGGTGTTTCTAAGGCAACACTTCCAACAATGGCAGGCATGGTGTCTTCACTTTCAGGCGTATTAGCTATGATCTGGGTGAAAAATCAAGTTGAATCAAATGAACTTTTAATGGTGGATTACGTAACAGGATCAAATAAACAAGCCCAAGGAGGTAGGAAATGAGAAGAACTGCTATAAGCGCAGCCGCAAGAGACGAAGAAAGTGAAATTAACTTAACACCCATGCTTGATGTGGTGTTTATAATGCTTATTTTCTTTATTGTTACTGCAAACTTTATTAAAGAACCAGGTTTAGAAGTAAATAGACCAGATTCTGATACTTCAGAAATACAAGAGAACGCTGCAATACTAATAGCCATTGGTAGTAATGATGAGATCTATATGGACGGAAGAAGAATAGATGTCAGACAGGTAAAGGCAAATGTCTTAAAACTGCTTGCAGACAATCCTCAAGGAACAGTCGTTGTGCAAGCTGACGAGACAGCAAGTGCAGATGCCATAATTCAAGTTATGGATGGAGCTAGAGATGCAGGAGTTTATGATATCTCTCTTGCAGCTGAACCAAATTAATAATTTATGGCGAAGAGCAAAGAGTCAGATTTTAATCTTGAAGATCTAAAAAACTTCTTACCTGCAGGTGCTGAAGAGCAAAAACGCTGGGGCTTTATTGCGCTAGCACCATTTGTTGGCTTTTTACTCTTTGTTTTTATGGTTTTATTGGTTAGCACTGGAGATGCTGGTGATATTGTTAAAGGAAGAAAAATTGGCGATGTCATTATGCCAGATAGAGAAATAGAAACTCTTTTTGATGATGATGTTGAACCTCCAGAAGAACCAGAAGTAGCACCACCAGATATAGCGCCTCCACAACTAGATGTAAAACCTATAGCTGTTTCAGCATCTAAAGCAGCACCAGACATTAACTTTAATCAAGGAAGTGGTTCTTTATTTAGAGATGGAGAATATATTCCTTTGTTTAAAGTACAGCCTGTGTATCCACGAAGAGCTCAAGAAAGAGGTATGGAAGGTTATGTTATAGTCGCTTTTACAATCACTGAATCAGGCACAATAGAAGAGCCATATGTTATAGAAGGTAAATGCAGAAACGCAAAAAATAGAGATGGAGCATATAATGATTGTTCAATGTTTAATTCAGCAACTCTAAGAGCAGCAAAGAAATTAAAGTACAAGCCTACTGTTAGAGATGGTAGAGCAGTAGCTGTTGAAGATGTGCCACATAAGTTTACTTATGAAATAGAGGAGAACTCATGATAAGAATATTATTAACCTTAATTTTTGCTCTATCTTTTCCTGTATTGCCTGGACTGTATGCGCAAGCTAAAAATATAGATGAGCTAGATCTTGAGTACGGTCTTCCAAGATTAATTTCTGAAGCAGAAAAAAAGAAAGCTTTACAAAAGAAAAGATCGAAAGTGCTAACACAGTCTGTAGCCAGAAAAGTTACAAGAATAGTTGAAGCATTTGATGAAGCTGGAACAGCAGAAGATGAAAAGGCTTTGATATTAAAAAGTGAAACATACACTAAGGCAGAGAAAGATAAAGAATCTAGAATAAAAGACAGAGAAATAAAGACTGCTGTTGCAAAAGCTCAAAGAGAACTTGATGACCTTAAAGAGAAGATAGATTCATTAAAAAGCTATGACAGATCGATGGTTTGGTATTATCAAGGTTATATAAATCTTGTTTATGCTGATGATCTGCCAGGAGCAAGACAAAATTATCTTAGTTTGATACAAGAAGAAGACGCTACACCACAAATAAAATTAGGTTCTTACTATACAGTTTCACAATTATATTTAGCAGATGAAGATTTCACTAATGGCATTAAGTATCTATTGTTATGGTTTCAAAAATCTCCAGAAGTAACAGCTCAAGCTTATGTTTTGCTAGGCCAAGCCTACTTTCTTTTAGACGAACATAAAAAAGCATTTAGTAATTTAAAAAGAGCTAAAAGCATTACGGAAGAGGATGGCGCGCTTTTTCGAGAGAATTGGTACTCTCTTTTAATAGCTACTATGTCAGAATTAGGGCTTAAAGAAGATCAGGTGCCATTGTATGAAGAAGTTTTAGAACTTTTTCCTAAGAAAAAATATTTTGTAAATCTTGCAGGTTTATATAATGAGCTTGAAAGACCACTAGACTATACAGCTCTATTAAAAACAGCATATACAAAACAATTGCTTGATAAGAAGAGCGAATTTCAGTCTTTATCACAAAGCTTATTAGCTGCTGGCAATCCTTATTGGGCAGCTGAAGTAATGATCACTGGCATGACCTCTGTTCCAGGCTTACAAGTTGTTGATCAACAATGCGAACTAAGCAAAGTATTAGATGATAGGGGCAACATAAAAACCAATAGACAAGGAGAAGCAGTAGAAGAAGAAGTTTGTTTAGATGTATATGGCCCAGCTTTTGTAAAGCCTGGATCTGAAGCTGCTCTAGATAAAGATACTAAGCCAGTCCTTGAAGAAGATAAGCAGAATTTAACAATATTGGCAGAAGCTTTGAGATCAGCAAGAGAAAGAACAGCAGCGATAGATATTTTTAAGAAATTAGTAAAAATTACAGATAATGGTGAAGCATATATCGCTATGGGCAATTTGTATTATCAGGAAGATGATATAGCAAAAGCTGTGGAGGCAATTGATAAAGGTCTTAAGAAAGGCAAGCTTAAGAACCCAGGCTATGCACAATTAACATTAGGCCAAGCCTATTTTGAATTAGGAAAATTTGATGATGCTAGAAAAGTTTTTACTAAAGCAAGTCAGAGCAAAAGAGATTCTGTAAAGAAATCAGCTAGAGCTTGGCTTAAATATACAGATGCAGAACAAGAAAGAGTTAGAAATCTACAATTAAGAAAAGAATCTATTTCTTAATTACTTAATTATCTATATTGCTACTTTCGCTGGAATATGTGGATGAAATTGATAATTCACTATTTCAAAATCCTCAAATTCATAATTATCTATTGATTCTTTATCCTTAACTATTATTTGAGGCGGATCTAAAGGTTTTCTTGATAGCTGTTCTTCTGCTTGCTCAAGGTGATTAGTGTAAAGATGAGCATCTCCTAAAGTATGTACAAATTCTCCTACCTTAAGATCACATATATTGGCAATCATATGCGTAAGCAGGGAATAC
>CAYFES010000004.1:0-24316 GCA_964342225.1 uncultured Gammaproteobacteria bacterium | reverse complement strand
ACTTTAGATGTTGAGATGGTTCAAACAGATTTTGGTGAATTTGAATGCATTAAGATTAGCGCAACTTCATTAGATGCAGGTAAAATAATTTATTTTATTTCTCCTGAATTGGACTTCATGATAATTAAAAGCTTTGTTGAATTAAGAAATGGGGAAATTAATTCACTGATACTGAAAGATATGCCTAAGTTTTTGGAAGAGTGACTCCCTTTTGCCCTTGATATTTTCCACCTCTATCTTTGTAGCTTGTTAAACAAATTTCATCTGATTCAAAGAAGACCATTTGAGCAACTCCTTCGTTAGCATAAATTTTTGCAGGAAGATTGGTTGTATTTGAAAACTCCAAAGTAACATGGCCTTCCCATTCTGGTTCAAGTGGAGTTACATTTACTATGATTCCACATCTAGCATAGGTTGATTTACCTAAACATAAGGTAAGAACTGAGCGCGGGATCTTAAAGTATTCAACTGTTCTGGCTAAAGCAAATGAATTGGGGGGAATGATACACTCATCAGCAACAAGATCGATAAAACTATTCTCATCAAAATTCTTTGGATCAACTACCGAAGAATGAGTGTTAGTAAATATTTTAAATTCATTTGCACACCTAACATCATAGCCATAACTTGAGACTCCATAAGAAACAATTTTTTTACCATCAATTTCTCTTACTTGAGAAGATTCAAAAGGTTTTATCAAATCATTTTTCTCTGATTGATCTATTATCCATTTATCTGATTTTATCGTCATTAATCTAGCTTTCTTCTTCCCTGTATTGCTCTGCTCAAAGTTGTATTATCAACGTACTCCAACTCTCCTCCCATTGGGACACCATAAGCAATTCTTGATATTAATATACTTTCATCTTTAATCTGATCCTTTATATAAAATGATGTAGCATCACCTTCTACAGTAGGACTTGTAGCAATAATTATCTCTTTTATTTCTGACTTGGTGATTCGATCAATAAGCATAGGTATTCCAAGATTCTCAGGGGTCACGCCATCTATTGGTGAAAGTCTTCCCATCAAGACAAAATATTTTCCCTTAAAACTTCCTGAACTTTCTATTGCAATTACATCTGTTGGGTTTTCAACTACACATAGCAAATTTTTATCTCTTTTTTCACTTGAACAGATATCGCATTCTATTTCTTCAGTTAGATTTCTACATGTAGAGCAATTTCTAACTTTCTCCATAGAGCTCGAGATTAATTTTGCAAGATTGTTTCCACCTTCTCTATTTTTCTCTAATAGATAAAATGCCATTCTTTGGGCTGACTTTTCGCCAATACCAGGAAGAATTTTAAATGACTGGATTAATTGGGCTAACAAACTATCTTCATTCTTCATGATCAGTAATTGTAATTTTATCCTCTGTTATTTCTTCTCCAAAATTTTCTTTAAGATTGATTAATAACTCACTATCTATTATCTCTTTTTTAAACTCTTGAATGTCTTTTTTTCTTTTCTTTACCCAGTCTTGTGAAGGTGTATTTTTAACTGATTCAGAAGATTCTACTTCTACAGAATAGCCGTCATGCCCTAATCTTTTTAAAGATTCAATTAGATTATCGCTATCTCCTTCATTAATCCTTTCAACAAATAAATTCGTGCCATTAAAGAAAAGTTTTTTCTCCTCAACTTTTTGAAGCTGCAAATTAGAAAAGAATGCTCTTGATGGTCCAGATAAATCAAGTTTCTCAAAAAGATCAAGCCAATTATCTGGCGTAAGCTTAATGCCATTTTTTTTATCATTAGCTTTATTTGAAGGCTCTATGATTTTTTCTTTAGCAGAAACTTTAGTGGGCTCTTGTTTTTTAATAGAAGGTTTTTCTGGCTCTTGTTTTTTAACTAATTCAGGCTTTTTTTTTAGAGTATTGTCTGACTCTCCAGAGAATGTAAGACATCTAAGAACAGCTATATCAAAACAATCTCTTTTATTTCCAGTTTGTTTTGCATCTATCAAGCCATTAGTAAAAAATTGATAATATAAATGTAGGTCTTGTTTTGATTCTTCATCAGATAAAACACCATCAACCATGCTGGTATGCAAAAAACTTAAAGCTCTATCAAAAAGTATGTCGTAATTAACATCCAATGATTTGTATCTCTTGATTTCATTGATAACTTCATCCACCGAATTACTAAAAATGGCTTCGAATAGTTTAGTTGTTGAAGAGATATCTAAAACGCCATGCAATTTTGATATTTCTGGTTCTGTAAGATTGCCGTCACAGTGTGAGATTGCTTGATCTGCAAGCGTCAATGAATCCCTGACTGATCCTTTGGCTAATTCCACTAATAAGTCGACAGACTTATCATCAGTTGTAACCTTTTCATTAGCAAAAACTTTTTTTAAATTCTCAGCTATCAATTCATCAGGCACCAACTTTAAATTAAATTGCAGACAACGAGAAATAATAGTTTTTGGAATTTTATTTGATTCGGTTGTAGCCAACATAAATATTACATGGCCGGGAGGCTCTTCTAAAGTTTTTAACATCGCATTAAAACTTTGTGTAGATAGCATATGAACTTCATCTATTAAATACACCTTATATTTGCCTTGCGAAGGTCTATATTGGACTGAATCCAAAAGCTCTCTCATATCATCAACCCCTGTTCTAGAAGCAGCATCAATTTCAATAAGGTCTAAGTGAGAGTTTTTTTGTATTTCAAGACAATTGTTACAAACATTACAAGTTTCACCTTTTTCAATATCATGATTTGTACAATTTAGTGCTTTTGCAAAAAGTCGACCTAGTGTAGTTTTACCAACTCCTCGCGTTCCAGAAAAAATATATCCATTATGAAAAGATTGGTTCTTTATTATATTTCTTAAAGCAATAACAGCGTTTTCCTGTCCTATTACTTCGGAGAATGAGTTTGGTCTATATTTATTAGCTAAAGCCATTAGTCGTATTCTTTTAGAGCGTTTTTTATTATTTCATAACTAAAACCTCTATAGGCTAAAAATCTTAAAATCTTTTCTCTTTCTTTAAAATTTATGTCTTTGCCTCGCCTTTTTTTCTCAAATTGGTCTTTACATATCAATTCCCAATCAATATTTAGCGAATTCATGTCATAAAGATGAGATGGTATTCTTTTTTTTAATAAATATTGGGATATATAAGATGGGCCATAGCCTGATTGAGCTTTTAACTTAATAAATGATGCAGCAAATCTTTCGTCATCAATAAAGTTTGATGCTTTTAGTTTTTCAATAAGCTCATTTAAATCTTTTTCATTAGACTCAAACTTTTTTAATTTAGTTTTTAGCTCATAAGAAGAATGCTCTCTTCTAGAGAGAATATCTAAAGCTTTATTCCAAAGATTTACTGAATTCAATCATTTAATTATAAGGCACTACTCTGCTCTTTCCAGACGACCTTACAATTCTTACTTCATCACCAACACGAAAAGCATAATCTGGATCTGTTGATACTTCTTGAACAATGGAGATTTCTCTTTCATTAGAATCAAGTTTTACGATTATTTCTAAACCTTCTCTTCTTGAAATTCCTTCACTTACCTCTTGGCCCACAACTGAACCAACAGCTGTACCTACAACTGCTCCAATTTCTTGAGTAGTTTCATCTTCTTCGCCACCAATATTAGAGCCCACTATTGCGCCAAGAATAGAACCAAAGATATTTCCACTGTCTCTATCCCCTTCTATGGTTACTTTTTTAATAGAAACAATTGTTCCAGACTGGACATATTGACTTTTGCCTGCAGCATCTCTTGAGACAACATCTGGAGAAAAGCCTCCAGTAGCACAACCACCAAGAGCTAAAATCGAAATTAGAATTATTGACTGTATTTTTTTATTCATACTTATTTGACCTCATCAATAATGGAAAAGTTCCATCATGTAATTTAAATATTTCTTCAACTCTACAATTTAGCACAGTGGCAATCTTTAGTGCTAATACTGTGGAGGGAATATACACCCCATTTTCTATCGCATTGATACTTTTTCTAGATACTTGAACAGCCTCAGCTAAATTTGCTTGAGTTAATTCTGCTTCTTTACGTTTGGCTGTAAGCATTATTACTAGATTTTTATGGTCTCTGCTCATAATGTAACCTATGCTACTCATTATATTAAAATAAATCAATTAAAAGAGTAGTAAAGGTTACATTTTAGTGAAAAAGTTCTTGATTTTTGAGAATGGATCATTAGATTATTAAGAGTTGGTGCTCAGGTGAGGCCAACAAAAACATTAACAAGTTGCTTTAAAGGAGGACTATTATGTTAATAAATTTTACTGACCCAATGTTCTCAAACCGAGTTTTAGGTTTTGAGAATCTCGTAAATAGACTCGAGAGGATTTCTAACGAGTCTCAATCAAGTTACCCACCATATAATATTTATAGGGATGGGCTTAAATTCCAAATAGAGGTAGCTCTAGCTGGAATTGACAAAAAAGATGTAGATATTGAGCTATGTGACAGTGTTATGACCATCAAATATGATGGCCCTAAAAAAGATAGTTCGGATGTTGAAGCTGTTCATAAAGGCATAGCTAAAAGAGCATTCAAACTTAAATTCACATTAGCTGAAGATCTGGAAGTGTTAGGAGCTTCATTAAAAAATGGACTCTTAGAAATAAAACTTGAAAGAGTTGTTCCAGATGAGAAAAAACCTCGAGTAATTGAGGTAAAATAAACGAGGGCGGCTAAGCCGCCCTTTCCTTTTATGAGATTTTTAAGTTTATTTTTAATTACTTTAACTTTTGCAGTAGATGCAAAAGCAGTTAAGACTGATCACGCAGAAATTTCTATAATTGGGAAAAATAATATTATCTCTGAGCCTGGAACAATTGATCTAGGTTATAAATTTATATTTACTCCAGGTTGGCATACTTATTGGATAAATCCTGGTGATTCTGGTGGACCACCAAACTTTCAATCTAATCAAATAAAGGGTTGGAAGATAAATCAAAACCTTTGGCCGGGACCTCAAACTATTGAATATCCACCTTTGATGACGTATGGCTATGAGAATGAAGTTGTATTTCCATTTAAGTTAGAAATAGCTGATTTAGAGAATAAAGAAGCAGACATAAATATTAAATTTCTGGTTTGTGATGATATCTGTGTACCAGAGGAAGCAAATTTAAAATTAATTCTTAAAAATAAGATTCTCAATATTGAGGAGAGGCCTGATGAATTAAAAAAATGGACAAAACTTGTTCCTGTTAGAGGTCCCCCTGATTTAAAAGCATCAATACAAAACAATCAAATCAAAATTAGTGCAGATTTAATTGATCGAGTTTCATATTTCTTTCCTTATGACGATCAAGTCACCGATTTCTCTGCCAAACAGAATTTTTCAAATTCAACGTTATCATTTGCAGCATTAGACAGTTTCAATGGAAAGGTAAATGGAATAATTTCAACAGAATCTGGTTTCTTTGAGATAGATGAACAAGTTTCTTTGCAAAAATCTGTTCAACAATCAGGCATAAGTTTACTTACTGCAATAATTTTTGCTCTTATTGGTGGTTTAATCTTAAATCTTATGCCATGTGTGCTACCGGTTATTGCGCTCAAGGCACTTTCACTAGTAAAAAATGCCAATGAGTCTAGATCTTCAGTAACTATGAATGCGTCTGCTTATGTATTCGGAGTAATTCTAACTTTCATGGTCATAGCTAGTCTGCTCATCTCTTTTAAAAATGCAGGTGAGCTAATTGGTTGGGGGTATCAGTTGCAAAGCCCTTTCATTGTGACTTTGCTTTGTCTACTAATATTTTTAATTGGTTTAATTCTAGTTACAAATATTGATATCTTTTCAGGTGCAGGCAAGCTTGAAAGATTTAATAAAGGTTCTGGTTTAGTTAATTCTTTTCTTACCGGGACTTTATCAGTAATTGTTGCGTCTCCATGTACAGCACCTTTCATGGGAGCTGCTTTAGGTTTTGCTTTGATACAACCTGACATCTACTCATATTTAGTATTTCTGTCTCTAGCTGTCGGTTTTGCTTTGCCCTATTTCTTAATTGCTATTTTTCCATCATTAGTAAATTTTTTACCCAAACCTGGCCAATGGATGGAGTCCCTAAAACAACTCTTTGGTTTCATGATGTTTGGAGCTGCAATTTGGTTGCTATGGGTATTAGCAAATCAAGTTGATGCAAATTCATTGTTAATCGTAATGGTTGGATTGTTTGTGTCAGCGTTTATTCTGTGGCTTCAAAAAATTAACTTTAAGCACTCAATAAAAACTGCATTAATCTTGGGTTTGATGTATGGATATTTTCTGGGCAATTGGGACTTTAAAGAAAATGTTGGAACAAAAGAGAATGATTCTATTGCTTGGTCATTAGAGAAAGAAATTGATCTAAGGGATAACAATAGATCTTATTTTATAAATTTCACTGCAGCTTGGTGCATTACTTGCCAAGTGAATGAAGCGGTCGCATTTACAGATAATGTAATGGAAATTTTTGACAATAAAGATATAACCTATCTCAAAGCAGATTGGACAAATAGAAATGCAACAATTGCAAAAGAGCTCGAAAAATACAATAGGTCGGGATTACCAGTCTACATATATTGGAATAAAAACCTTGACGAACCCATGGTTCTTAATGAATTATTAACTGAAGGATATTTAATGGAGATAATAAATGAAAATTAAGATCTTAGTTTTTTTAATTGCCTGTAGCACTCTATTTGCTGGAATAAAAAATGATGCTGAGGCGCCAACTTTTGTATTAATGAATCAAGATAGTGAGATGGTCGATCTTGCATCTTTTAAAGGTAAAAAAGTTATTCTTGAATGGACTAATCATGATTGTCCATTTGTAAAGAAACACTACGACACAGACAATATGCAAGAACTACAGAGAGAATATACAAACAATAATGTAGTTTGGTTATCCATTATTTCATCTGCTGAAGGCAAACAAGGTTATGTAACTAAATCAGAAGCTAAAGAATTAACTGTTAGTAGAAATGCGCAGCCTTCTCATGTGCTTTTTGATTCAAATGGGGATGTCGGTAGACTGTATGACGCTAAAACTACTCCTCATATGTATGTGATTGATGAAAAGGGACTGCTCCGATATCAAGGAGCTATAGATAATTTAGGAGTTACAGGCGCTCTATTTTCCACTGATCTTAGTAAAGCAAAAAATTATGTAAGAAATGCTATGAATAGCTTATTTCTTGGTGAAGATGTTGCGGAAAAAAATACTAGACCTTACGGCTGCTCCGTAAAATACTAAAAAATATAGTCAGCCCAAGCCTTATCAGGAAAATCTTGTTTATTTAATTTATGTCCATTTAATAAATGAGCAAAAGTGGGTTTTGCTGGTGTGCTTATTGGTTCCAAAACTTTTGAGCCTTTAGACGTATTACAAGTTTTACAACAAGTAACAATATTTTCCCAATTAGTCTGACCTCCTTTTGATCTTGGTTGAACGTGATCAAGGGTTAGATGCTTAGTATCAAAAATATTGGAGCAATATTGACATCTATACATATCTCTTAGATAAACATTGGATCTTGAGAATTTCACATAATTCTGAAACTTATGAAACCTTCTTAACATAATAATACTAGGCACCTCGACTTCCATTGAAGGTGATCTTACTCGCCATGATTCATGGTTTTTAATGATGATCACATTCTTAGTAAATAAAAGCCTTATCGCTGTTTTCCAATTAATTGTAGACAGCGGGAAGTAACTTACGGGTTTACCGTTACCATTCAATAAAAGACAGTCATTAGACATTAAAAAGCTCCAACAATTCCATCTTAAATTAAATTTTGTATCTATCAACTGAGGTTGTATTATTAAAGTAGGTTATTTAGGGGGATCAATGACAGAACCATTTATTCTTTTTGGGGATCAGCATGTATTATCTTTAATTTATTCAGGCGTAATAATAATTTTTCTATGCCTTTTAGGTAATTTCATAAACACAAAGAGCCAGGATATAGCAGCTAAAGTGATAGGTGTTTCTTTATTAGTTTTTGAAATTACAAAGCCATTTATATACATCTATGGTTTTGATAGGCCATGGCAAACTTTCTTACCATTACATATGTGTAACTTTAGTGCTGTATTAATTGGAATTTTTCTGTTAACCAAGAAAAAAGATCAGATGTTTTTTGAGCTTCCATTTTATTGGGGAGTTGGCGGAGCAACAATGGCACTAATCACTCCTGATTTAGATTATGCCTGGCCAGATATTGAGTACTTTATGTTTTTCTATGGTCATGGACAAATTGTCTTAGGAATTTTCTTTGCTTTAGCTGTTCTTAAATATAGGCCTTATTTGCAGAATTTCTTAAAGATGGCAGCCATTTCCTTACTTCTCTTAATACCTATATATATTATTAATTTAATTATTGGTGACTTTACTTATGTTGATCCTGTAACTGGAGAAACTGTTTCTGAAATAGCAAATTACTGGTATTTAATGGACACGCCTGGTGGAGCATCTTTGATGGATTTCATGCCTGCTGCGCCATTCCATATGCTAGGCGTCATTCCTTTGGCCTTTGCTGTGTTCTTTTTACTTTATTTACCATTTTTGGTTTGGGATAAATTTAAGAAAGCATGATAGATTTTGATTATGTGATTGTTGGGGGTGGCTCAGCAGGTTGCGTATTAGCAAATAGACTGACTGAAGACCCTAATAAAAAAGTATGCTTAATAGAAACAGGTCCTGTAGATAAAAGTCCTTTAATACATGTTCCTGGATTGTTTGCTTTTCTTGTAAAAGAAGGTGAAGAATCAGAATACGCTTATCAGTATAATACCGAACCTCAAAAAGGATTTAATAGCGTTACTGTAACTGAAGGCTCCGCAAGCATGCAGGATACTCTTGGAGGCTCCTATAAAGTTCCAGAATCACACCAAGAAAAAAGAAGAGGATTTCAACCAAGAGGAAAAACTTTAGGTGGTTCTAGTTCAATAAATGGCATGCTTTATGTAAGAGGACATCCTTGGGATTATGATCACTGGTCATCTCTTGGCAACGATGGTTGGTCTTATGAGGAAGTGCTACCATATTTTATAAAATCTGAATGTAATGAAAGGCTACAAGACGAATATCACGGAAATAATGGTCCGCTTAACGTAGCAGAATTAAGGCATGATAATCCTTTTACAAGATTCTTTGTTGAAGCTGCAACCAAACACTATCCTGCAAACAATGATTTCAATGGAAAGAATCAAGAAGGTGTAGGCCTTTATCAGGTAACTCAAAAAGGTGGACAAAGATGTAGTGCAGCAGTGGCTTATCTAAACCCAGTGAAAGAAAGAAAAAACTTAACAATCTTCACTGAAACAATAGTAGATAAGGTTGAGTTTGATGGCTTAAGAGCTGTTGGAGTTAAATGCATCAAAAAAGATAAAACTTTTTCTATTAAAGCAAGCAAGGAAGTTTTGCTTTGTGGAGGAGCGTATGGCTCTCCATCAATTTTAATGCGTTCAGGAATTGGCAACAAAGAATATTTAAGAACCAAGGATGTAGATTGTTTGATTGATCTTCCTGGTGTCGGTGAGAATTTACAAGATCATATTGATTATATAACTTCGCATAGAGTTGATAGCTGGGAATTGATGGGAAGTAGATCACTTAAATTTTGGCTTCGTGCTCCATTTGAGCTTCTTAAATATCTATTGTCTCGTACAGGAATGTTTTCATCTTCTTTAGCAGAAGGAGGTGCATTCATTAAAACAAGTGAAGAGCTTGAGATGCCAGATATTCAGTTACATTTTGTAGTTTCTATGGTTGAAGATCATGGCAGAACAAAGCTTTGGGGTAATGGTTTTAGTTGTCATGTTTGCTTATTAAGACCGGAATCAAAAGGTACTGTAAAAATCCCTTCTAAAGATCCAGCCGCTGCTCCTTTAATCGATCCAAATTATTTGACTGAAGAACGAGATATGAAAGTTTTAATAAAAGGCTACAAAAAAATGATGGAAATAATGACTACAGAGCCTCTAAAGAAGTTTAACAATATTCGTAATCCAATAAACATTGATGATGATAAAGCTATTGAAACAGCTATAAGAACAAGATCAGACACTATTTACCATCCTGTGGGAACATGTAAAATGGGTATCGATGATATGGCTGTAGTAGATAGCTCTTTGAGAGTTAAAGGAGTGCAGAATCTGCGCGTAGTTGATGCATCAGTTATGCCAACACTTGTAGGCGGCAATACAAATGCTCCAACTATTATGATCGCTGAAAAAGCAGCCGATTTAATTAAAAAACATGGAAGCAGAAGCTTTTAATTTACTAGCCCCTTCTCATATTATTTTTGCAGCATTCTGTATTGCTATTTCTGTGTATTTGCCTAGATTTCTTATTGGTAGCAGTGAAAAAACTATTACTATTGCTAGATATACATTAGCTTTTTTAATGTTAGCTCATGAAGTTGCTGATCCTTTTCTAAAGGTTGCATTTTTTGGAGAGGTTGTAAAAGATTCCTTGCCTCTTCATATGTGTGCATTTTCAAGTATATGTATTTCAGTCTATCTATTAGGCGGACATAGGATGTTTTTTTTATTTGCCTTTTTTTGGGGTATAGCTGGTGCAGGCATGTCCGTTTTGACTCCTGACACGTTAACTGGATTTCCTTCTTTTGATTATCTAAATCATATGTATGGTCATACTCTTATCCTATTAGGGGTTTCATTTGTTTTAACTTTGACGGATGAAAGACCATATTTAGATGATTATTTCAAAACAATGTTATGGAGCACTTTTGGCTTCCTGCCTGCAATGTATACAATAAATTTTGCTCTAGATACAAACTATTGGTATTTGCTAGAAAAGCCTTATGGCGACAATATAATGCAAGCAATGCCTGATGCTCCTTATCATATAGTCGCATTAATTCCTGTAGCTTGGCTTTTAACTTATTTGGTATATGTTCCTCTTCAATTGAAAGATAGGAATGCCTGATCATAATCGCTTTCATTACAAAGAAGTTACGTCAACAAATGATATTTGTTTTGAAAAGTGTCAAGAAAGTGAAAAGCCTGTTGTAATAAGTGCCGATAAACAAACAAAAGGCCGAGGACGGAATCAAAAAGACTGGAGAAGCCCTCATGGCAATATTTCTTATTCATTTGGTTATAAATCAGAGGAAATTATCTCCGGTACAAGCATAAAGACGGGGTTAATTGCAGCAAATGCTATAAATAAAGCCTTTAGCATTGATGTAGGTCTGAAATGGCCAAATGATTTGATCTATCAATCTAAAAAAGTTGGAGGCATATTAGTTGAAACTCAGAATCTAGACAAAAATTTCATCACAGTAATTGGCATAGGAATAAACCTGCAAATTGATCCTGAAGAAAAGCACTGGGGAGATCTAAATATTGATATATCTGATGAATCTTCAAAGGAAGCCTTAATAAAAGAACTAACTGATGGACTGTTACTTATATCTAATAATGAGATATCAAGTAGCTGGGAGTCTGAGTGGATAAAAAAATGCGTACATATTGGTCAATTTGTAAAAATTAGATCTGAAAATGAATATCTTGAGTTTTTAGGGATTGATTCAGATGGCCAAATGATTTCCAAGAATAAAGAAGGTGAACTTATAAAGATTCAGGAAAGCTCTATAGAGGTCGATGGCATCTACTGAAATAAAATCTTATTATGACAATTAAGTAATAAAGATCATGATTAAAATTTACGGAACAGAAAATTCAAGAGCAGTTAGACCTATATGGACAGCTGAAGAAATGGGTTTAGATTTTGATCTTGAAATGATGCCCTTCCCTCCAAGAGTCTTTATGAAAGAATATCTAGACGTCAATATGCTTGGCACAGTGCCTTACATGATTGATGGTGATGTGAAAATGACGGAATCCGTTGCTATGTGTCAGTATTTTGTTGACAAATATGGCCCAACAGATCTTAGAGTTATACCAGATGAAAAGGATTACCCAAATTATCTAAATTGGCTTTTTCATGCAGATGCTACCCTAACCTTTCCACAAACAGTAGTTTTAAGATATAAATTCCAAGAGCCAGGTGTTGCAGATGCAGCAATTGAAGGTTATAGCAGATGGTTTGTTTCAAGGTTAAAGCTTTTAGAATCGAGTCTAGAAGATAGAGAATATTTATGCAGCAATAGATTCACAATAGCTGATATATGTGTAAGTTACGCTATCAATCTAGCAAAATCACTAGAAATACATCAGGCCTTTAAACCAAATATCAAAAGATGGACAGATATGCTTTTTGAAAGAGAAGCATTTAAAAAGGCTACTACCTACAAATTTGAGCCAAAAACATAATTTTTAGTTCTTAATATTATGCGAAGTTGAAAATAATAATTTTCTAGAAAAACAAGCATTTTGATCTATAATATTCACAAAAAACAATTATGTATAAAAATATTGCACCTCAATTAAAGAGCAATTTAGATCTTGATTCAGACATTTTTCTGAAGAATAAAGAAATGATGTTAGAGAAGATAGATCATTTAAATTCACTTCTTGATGAAGCTGAATTAGGTGGTGGACAATACCATCTTGATCGTCTGGCAGCTAGAGGAAAGATGCCTGTGCGTCAAAGAATAAAAAATTTATTAGATCCTGATACTCCATTTCTTGAAATATCTCCTTATGCCGCATATGGAACAACTTATACCGTTGGAGGTGGTTGTGTTGCTGGCATAGGCTTAGTTGCTGATAAAGAGTGTGTCATCTTTGCTAACGATCCATCTGTATTAGGTGGAGCAATGACAGTATATGTACAAGAAAAATGGATGAGATGCATTCAGATAGCTAGAGAAAATAGAATTCCATTTATAAATTTTGTTGAATCCGCCGGTGCTGATCTTCGTGGTGCAACTGCAGATACAAGTCAAAATTTAGTTAGACAATTACAATATCCTCACTTTGCTGAATCAGGCAGATCTTTTTACGAGATGACGGAATTATCTAAATTAAAAATTCCTGTAATATCTTTGGTCTTTGGATCCTCAACAGCTGGTGGAGCTTATCAGCCTGGTATGTCTGATTACAACATCTTTATTAAAAACCAATCTAAAGTTTTTCTTGGCGGCCCTCCCCTAGTACAAATGGCAACAGGAGAAATATCAGATGATGAGAGTTTAGGTGGAGCAAAAATGCATTCAGAAGTTTCTGGTTTTTCAGATTATCTTGCTGAAGATGAAATGGATGCTCTCAGAATATGTAGAAATGTTGTCAATCATTTGAATTTAGTAAAAAGAAGTGATTTTGATCTAAGGAAATACAAAGAACCAAAATACGCTTCTGAAGGTTTGCTTGGTCTATTTAGCGAAGATTTAAAAGAGCAAGTTGATATAAGAGAAGTCATTATGAGATTCGTAGATGATTCAAGGTTTGAAGAATTTAAGCCTTTATATGGGTCAACAATGGTTTGTGGATGGGCAAATGTGTTTGGGTATCCAGTTGGAATACTCGGTAATAATGGTCCGATTTATCCAGAGACTGCTGAAAAATCGGCATCATTTATTCAATTATGCAATCAAACAAACACTCCTTTAGTTTTCTTACATAACGTAACCGGATTTTTGGTTGGAAAAGATTATGAAAGACAAGCAATAATTAAAAAAGGATCGCAAATGGTTAATGCTGTTTCTAATTCAACAGTTCCTCATATTACTTTTGTGGTTGGCGCATCCTATGGAGCTGGAACTTATGCGATGTCAGGCAGAGCTTTTAATAATAGATTTATATTTACATGGCCAACTGCCAAGATAGCTGTAATGGGTCCAAAACAGTTTGCGGGAGTCATGTCTTTAGTTAGAAGAGCTAAAGCAAAAAGGAAAGGCGAAAAATTTGATGAAAAGTTAGATAAACAATTGGTAGAGCTTATTGAAGCTGCTGCTGAAAAAGAATCTCTTGCTTTATCTGCAAGCAGTATGGTGACTGATGATGGGATCATAGATCCTAGAGACACAAGAAATGTTTTAGGTTTTTGTTTATCTGTCGCAGACAACAATGAAGTAAAAGGAGCTAAAGGTTATGGAGTGTTTAGACTATGAAGTTTAAAAGAATACTCGTAGCTAACAGAGGCGAAATAGCTAGAAGAGTTTTTAGAACCATTAAAGAGCTTGGTATGGATGCAATTGCAATGCATTCAGAAGCTGACAGAAACTCATTATTTGTTAAAGAAGCAGATGAATCTTTTCTTCTCCCAAATGGATATCTGGATCAAGAAACAATAATAAATAAAGCTAAAGAATTAAAAGTGGATGCTATACATCCAGGTTATGGTTTTTTATCTGAAAATGCAGAATTCTGCAAAAAGGTTAAGGATGAAAAAATTGTTTGGATAGGGCCTGATGCTGAAACTATAAGTCTAATGGGAGATAAGATTAATTCTAAAAATTTTTGTACAAAGGAAAATATACCTACACTTCAAAAAACATCTAAAGTATCGGATGCAAAAAAAATTGGCTTCCCTATTCTTGTAAAAGCTTCTGCTGGTGGTGGTGGAAAAGGAATGAGAATAGTTAAGACTGAAAAGGAGCTTAAAGATGCTGTTATTGCAGCAAAAAGAGAGGCAAAATCTAGTTTTGATGATGATAGAGTCTTTCTAGAAAAATATATTGAACATTCTAGACATATAGAGGTTCAGATATTAGGCGATAATTTTGGTAACGTCATCCATCTTGGTGAAAGAGAGTGTTCAATTCAAAGAAGACATCAAAAAATTATTGAAGAATCTCCTTCTTCTAGGCTTACTAATAAAATAAGAGAAGATATAACTTCTGCAGCAGTTAAGCTTGGCAAGAAATTAGACTACAAATCAGCAGGAACAGTAGAGTTTCTATTTGATGAAGACACTAATGAATTTTGGTTTTTAGAGGTGAATACTAGACTTCAAGTTGAGCACCCAGTAACAGAAGAAGTAACCGGAATTGATTTAGTAAAAGAGCAAATCAAAATAGCTTCAGGCAAGAAGTTAGATTTTTTACAGGAAGATATTGAGTTTAATGGTCATGCAATTGAGGCTAGACTTTATGCAGAAAATCCTGAAAATGATTTCTTGCCAGAGATTGGTTCAATTAATAAATTGTCTTGCGCAAATAATAAAGGAATAAGATGGGACACTGGGATAGCAACTGGAGACAAAATAACACCTGATTATGACCCTATGCTTGCTAAAGTAATTGCGATAGGCGAAACAAGAGAACAATCTGCAAAACTCCTTGCCAAAGAATTAAGATCGACTCACTTAGCAGGAATAAAAACAAATAAAGATTTTCTAGTGCAGTGCTTAGAAAACAATTCTTTCTTAAAAGGAAAAACTACATCTGATTTTATTCCAAGAGAACATAAAAAACTTTTTAAGGCTGTCGATAAAAAACTCTTAGATAGCGCGATGAAGGCATCAGCTTTATGGTTACAAGAACACAATAAAAACGATAACAAGAAGTTACATTTTTTACCTAGAAACTGGACAAATGGCATTCTCCCAAAACAAGACATAACTTTTGAGTTCAACGATGAAGAATACAAATTCCAATATGAGAATAACAATAATCATATTCAAATACATCGAGAACATTTTGAAAGACTATCCACTTCAAGTGCATTAATTATTTCAGTTGATGAGGAGCATATTCATTGTGAAATAGACGGTATAGCTATAAAGGCTCTTATAACCTGTTTTCATGATGAGATAACAATTAATAGTGGTTCTGGAGATTTGGTATTTAAAGTTCTGCCTAAATTTATAGATCCGAATGAAATAATTATTGAAGGAAGTCTAACTGCGCCTATGCCTGGGAAAATTCTCAATATTAATGTAAAAAAGGGCTCTAGCGTGAAAGCTGGAGAAACTTTATTAATTCTTGAAGCTATGAAAATGGAACATACAATTAAAGCAACTTCTGATGGTCAGGTTATTGAACTTTATGTGAAAACAGGCGATCAAGTTGAGAGCGGCAGTGACTTAATGAAGATAGAATAAAGCTATGGATGAAAAAATTATAAGAATTGGAAATTGCAGCGGATTTTATGGAGATAAATTATCTGCAGCAAAAGAAATGGTAGAAGGTGGGCCAATTGATGTCCTGACTGGTGATTATCTTGCAGAACTGACTATGGCCATCTTGTTTAGTCAAAAAATGCAAAGAGGTGAAAAAGCTGGTTATGTAGGAACTTTCATGAAGCAGCTTAAAGAAATTGCAAATACTTGTGCTGAGAAAAATATAAAAATCGTTTCTAATGCTGGAGGCTTAAATCCTAAAAGCATGGCAGAAGATGTTGAGGAAATGTTAAAAGCGATGAATCTAGATCTTAAAGTTGCCTATATTGATGGTGATGACTTGATGCCGCGATTAGATGAACTAAAAAGTTCCGGAGAAAAGTTAAATAATATTGATACTGGTGAAGGATTTTTTGAGCAAAATATGCCACCACTTTCAGCTAATGCATATTTAGGGTGTTGGGCTATAAAAGAAGCTCTAGATCAAGGCGCTGATATAGTTATTTGTCCTAGAGTAACAGATGCAGCGGTGGTTATGGGTCCAGCTGCATGGAAATATAACTGGAATAAAAATGATTTTGATAAACTTGCAGGAGCTTTAGCTGCTGGACACATAATTGAATGTGGTGCTCAAGCAACCGGTGGCAATTACTCATTTTTTCATGAAGTGCCTAGTTTTGAGAATATTGGTTACCCAATTGCGGAAATAAAAGAAGATGGCAGTTTTTATATAACTAAACATGAAAATACCGGTGGCCTTGTTTCTACAGGGACTGTCACTGCTCAGTTACTTTATGAAATTTCGTCTCCTGACTACCTTAACCCTGATGTTATTTCTCACTTTGACACTCTTAAAATTGAAGAAGTTGGCAAAGATCGTGTATATATTTCTGGCACGAAAGGCAGCCCTCCTCCATCAACTCATAAAGTTTGTATGAATTTATCGGGAGGATATAAAAATGGAATGGAGCTCATTGTCACAGGTTTAGACATTCCTGAAAAAGCAAAAATATTTACTGATGAACTATTTAGATCTCTCGGAGGCAAAGAACAATTTGATGACGTTTCAATACAGCTTTATAGAACAGACAAAAAGAATCCTGAAACTAATGAAGAAGCTATGGCAATTTTAAAGATCGTAGTGAAATCAAAAACACCTGAAATAGTAGGGAGAATATTTAGTGCAAAAATAGTTGAGCTTGCTTTAGCAAATTATCCTGGTTGGACAACTCAAAGCGATATTAAGCAAGGCACTCCTTTCATATCTTATTGGCCAGCATTAGTGGATAGCAAAAAAATTCAAGAACATCTGCATTTTAATGGTGAGACTACAGTCATTGAGAGAGAGCATTATAAAGAAGCTGATAAAAAACTAAATCAAGACATAAAGATTGAACCTCTTCCAGATGAAGAAATGTTAGAAATTGAATTTGGCCGTATATTTGGAACAAGATCGGGAGATAAAGGCGGTTGTGCAAATCTTGGTGTATGGGCAAAAGACGATGATAGTTATAGATATCTTTATCACTTTTTAAGCGTCAATAAACTTAAAGAATTAATGCCAGATTTAAATCAATTTGAAATTGATAGATATGAATTACCAAACATAAAATCTCTAAATTTCTATGTTAGAGGTTTGCTTGAGAATGGGGTATCATCAAACAATAGAAAGGATGGACAAGCAAAATCACTTGGCGAATATCTAGGCGTAAAAATGATTGGTTGTCCTAAATCTCTATTAAAAAAATAGAATGGAAATAAACAATACTACGTTCAAAACCCTCCTGGTAAATCATGAAGAAAAAAAACTTTTTATAAGTTTAAATCGGCCTGAAAAGAAGAATGCCATTAATCCTGTAATGACTAATGAATTACTTTATGTGCTTAATTATGCAAATGATGAAAATGATGTAAGAGTTCTTGAAATTAGTGCGCAAGGTGATGTTTTTTGTGCTGGTGGCGATCTAAATACAATGGCTGGAGAAGAGAATGAAACAATTCCAGATATGAAAGGCACCATAGCGGATGTAGTTAAAAAATTAAGATCTTTATGCAAGCCTGTTGTTTGTAAAATCGAGGGCAATGTTTATGCAGGTGCATTACTTTTAGTATGCAATTCATCACATGCATATGCTTTGAATAATGTTACCTTTACTGCACCAGAAATAAAACGTGGAATATGGCCATTCATGGTAATGGCTGGACTATTTAGGGTTATGCCAAAAAGAGATGGTCTTGACATGATTATGAGAGGAGAAGCGATGGTTGCTGCTGAGGCACAAAGAACCGGTTTAATTAATGCTGCTTTAAATAAGGATGATCTTTCAAAGCATGTAGATAAGGTTGTAAATGATTTGTCAGAACTTCCACCAAAAGCAATGAAAAAAGGTCTGAATGCTTACAATAATCAAGAATTTGATGATTTTGAGAAGGCTATGACATTCCTTGAAAAAGAGATCGGTGAAAGCATTCAAAGTGAAGAAGCAAAAGAAGGCATTACTGCTTTTCTAGAAAAAAGAAAGCCTAACTGGAAATAGAAATATATCCAAATTTCAGTGAGCAATATTAAGATATAATAGATAATTATTAGGTGGTCTAAACTTCAGAAGATAGGCCGCAGAGTTCAGGGGGTATTAAAATGAATTCAAAAATATGTGAAATCTTAGACATTGAATTCCCGCTTGTTGCTTTCAGTCATTGCAAAGATGTTGTTGCACAAGTTTCCAAAGCTGGAGGAATGGGAGTGTTAGGTGCAGTTGGCATGACACCTGAAATTCTTGAACAAGAACTTAGTTGGATTGATGAGAATGTAGATGGGAAACCTTATGGTCTAGATTTGTTGGTTCCAAATAAGTTTGTAGGAAAAGAGGGAAGTATAGATCCAAACGATCTTGCAGCAATGATACCTCAAGAACATAGAGATTTTAGAGCTGATGTATTAAATAAGTATGATCTGGATGGAGAAGAATTAAGAAAACAATCAACTGACTATTCGAATTGGGGCGCAAACATGAAAGAAGAAGGCGCAACAAAAATGCTACAAATAGGTTTTGATCATGGCGTAAAACTATATGCAAATGCTTTAGGTGTGCCTCCTAAATGGATGCTTGATTTATGCAAAGAAAATAATGTACCTGTTGCTGCTCTAGTCGGAGCAAAAGAACACGCTGTAAAACAAGTTGAAGCTGGTGTAGATATTCTTGTAGTCTCAGGAACAGAAGGTGGCGGTCACTGTGGAAGTGTGTCGACTATGGTTCTTGTTCCAGAAGTTCATCGAGCAACTAAAGGAATGAGAGAAGTTCCAATACTCGCTGCTGGAGGGATATGCACAGGTGAACAAATGGCTGGCGCCATGGCAATGGGAGCATCAGGCGCATGGTGTGCTTCTGTATTCCTTACAACATCTGAAGCTGAAACTTCTGAAGTAGTAAAAGAAAAAATGTTAGCAGCAACTTCAAAAGAGACAGTTAGATCAAGAAGTAGAACAGGCAAACATTCAAGACAGCTTCAATCTGATTGGACAGATGCCTGGGAGTCTGATGGAGCTCCTGAGCCATTACCCATGCCTCTACAGACTATGGTGAGTGAACCTGCACTAGATAAAATAAATAAAGCAGCTGAAGTTGATCATGAAGGAGCAAAGAAATTAGCTACCTATTGGGTTGGACAAGGAATTGGTTTAGTTGATGAAAAAATTACAGCTGGACAAACAGTACAGAAGTTTAAAGAAGAATTCATAGAGGCCTATGAAAGACTGAATAACTTTATGGAGTGAATTATATGGATAACATTAAAAAAGTTGAAAATTATGGAATAAAGTGGGGGCCCTTCACACTAAAGATACCATTTATTCATATAAAGTTTCTTACAGCAGAATTTTTGCAGGGTCTAGTTATATCAGGTGCGACAGCATTTGCAGGCGCTCCTGTTGTAATGGCGCTTGGTTTATCTTTTGAGGAAGCTGTTGCATGTTGTTTTATTGCTAGCACCTTAATAACTGCTGGGCCTATTATTTTTGGAGAACCTTTTGCAGCAGGGTGGGTTACACCAGCTCTTCCCCTCGTTATAGCTTTCTTTATGTCAAAAGGTTTCTTTGACGGCACCTACAGAGTTGAAACATTTCATTATATGGCTGCTATGTGTATTGAATTTACTGCAATCATATTGCTTTTAGGAATGACTGGTTTAGGTAGAGTGATTACAGAAAAAATTCCTAATGCTTTGAAGTCAGGCATTATTCTTGGCGCTGCATTAGCAGCATTCCATCAAATATTTTTTAGTGATTATGAAAGATATATAGGTGATGCTCCAATATCAATGATTTTAGCTCTTGTTATTTGCTCAGTTACTACTTTTTCAGAGCCTTTTAAAAGAATGGCTACAAAAAATAAGGCTCTTAAAATAATTGGATCCTTAGGTCTTTTGCCAGGATTTTTAGTTGCTGCCATTGTTGGTTATATTTGTGGAGAGATAAATTTTGATATTCAGTCAGGATTTGCAATCCCTCCTGTTGTTGAGGTTTATAACAAGACATCGCCGTTATCAATTGGATTGCCGCCAATGGAATACTATGGTGAAGTTTTCCCACTAGTAATCATTGGTTATCTTTTGCTATTTGGTGACTTTGTTACAGGCACAGAAATTCTTAAGGATGGTCAAAAGTATAGACCTGATGAAGAAATTAATGTTGATATAAATAGAGCTCATAATAGCGTTGGAATAAGAAACTTTTTTGGAACAATTTTAAATCCATTCTTTCCAACTCAGGGCGCGCTTTGGACAGGTGTTCACGTCATAGTTGTAGAAAGATGGAAGCAAGGAAGCTCTGTTATGAGATCACTATTTGATGGGATTGGTTCATATTATTTAATGGGAATACCATTCCTATATTTTGCTCTTCCATTTGTCACTTTCATGGAGCCTCTAATGATTTTAGCTCTTGGAGTAACTCTTATTCTTACAGGCCTAGCATGTGCTTATGTAGCCATGTCAATGGTTAAAAAGAATTCTGAAATGGCCGTAGCTTTAGTTACAGCTGTGTTGATAGCCTTTGGCGGTGAATATATGTGGATTGGTATCTTGATAGGTTTATTTCTAAGCATATTGTTAGTAGATGAGAAAACTGAAACCACTTAGGTTAAAGCTCACCTAAAATAAACTTTTTCATTACAGGCAAATGAACTTTCATATCTTCTGCCTCGCCGTATTCATGACCTAATCTAGACATAGTGAATGATTGGTATTTAATGCCCTCTTCTTCTAATGCTTCTTTCATTAGATCCATATGAACAATAGGAGCAATTTGATCTTGTTGTCCATGCCACATCAAGATTCTTGTCTTCATTTTGTCTGCATTGAATACCGGAGAAAAATCTACGAGATTAGCTTCATCATTACCTAAATATTTTTCCATAATCTCAAAATATTCATCGCCTTGTCGAGTGTAAATACTGTCATCAGTACCATTTCTTAACATTTTTAGATCATAGACTCCCATCATTCCAACTGCACACTCAAATACATCAGGATACTTATAAGACATAGCTAAAGCAGCATAACCGCCAAAGCTTGCTCCTGCTACACATGTATCATTGCGAGAGATATTTAACTCTTTTTGGATTGTTTTGGTTGCGATAGCAACATCATTCATAATCAATCCACCCCATTCTTTGTAACCTATCTCTTCATATTGTTTTCCGTAGCCACCTGAACCTCTAAAATTAACTTTTAATACAGCAATTCCCTTGCTAGCTAAGTATTGCTCAAAAGGATCAAAGCCGTCGTAATCTCTTGGTCCGTGTGGGCCTCCATGAACATATGCAACTAATTTTTTTATCTTACCTTTAGGTTTAGTTAAATAGCCGTATATTTGATCATTATCTTCTGTGGTAAATGATCGAGGTTCATTCTTGTGAAGTAAATCCTTGGGAACATTTGAAGCAGTCGCAATATATTTTAATTTACCCTCATTAAGATCTAATAAAAACACTTCAGATATATTGGAGGAATCAGATGTTATTAATAATGCTTTGTCATTTTCATCTGTCCAATTCCCAAATCTTATGCTTTTGCCTGGAAAACTTCTTGCCAGATTTGAAAGTATTTGTGCATCTCTATTGTCCTGATCAAAAACAATCAAATCTTTTTTACCTTCACATTCCATGCCAACAGCGTACGGTGCTGTTGAGTTTAATGATGCAAACCCGCCTAAATAAGAATGGCATTCTGGTGGATTAATTCTGGTAATTTTCTTTGTTTTTAGATTAAGAAGACTTACACCAAGCGTTTCGCCGCTTGGATCTCCAGATAACCACACATTGTTTTTATCAATTCCCACGACTCCATATTCTTCAAGATCAACATCTATTTTAGTTGTCTTGCTGTCTGCTAAATGAGCGTATACATTGGTCTTGCCATCACTATTAATGCTACTTGATAAGGTTAGTATTGGTTTTTTGTTTTCATCTAGCAGGAATATGCTCCTCTGATTGCAGAAATTTGTTGATCTGTACTTTAGTTTGTACTGACAAGCAACATTAGATACATAGATATTGTCTCCTTTAGGTTCAGTTCCTCTTTTTGTTAGGCTAATTTTTCTAAGGTTGGCATACCTGTAACCCCTTTTATTCTCGGGTATAGACATAAGTATATGATCATCATCAAATCTGGAAATAAAAGTAGCTATCTTATATCTATCTTCAAAAGTGCTACTCCCTTTTCTTGGTGCTGGAGCTAAAGGATAGATAAAGCTTTTAAATTCTTTTGTCTCTAAGTTAAATAATTTCCATACTCCTAAAGAAAAGAATATTTCCCCTTGTATAAAATCTATTCTTTTTCCACAAAGCTCAAGTAGTATGTATTTGTTAGTAGCCCATTCAAAGTTACATAAAAATAATGCTTTAACACCAAGATCGCTATCTGGCTTATTCTCAACAGCAGCTTTAGCAATGGTAGCTTTCTCTATGCCTCTTTCAAGATAAGTGTCTAAATCTACAACTAATATGCCTTGAGTAAAATTTTCACTATCACTCTGAAATGCAAGATACTTGCCATTTGGAGACATTTTGATGTCTGTAAAGAATGTTTTCTTTGTGTATAGCTCAAGTTCCTTATCAGAACCTTCCACATAATCGAATTCTTTTTTATCAATGCCAACAACCTCTTCAAGCCAACCATATTCAGCTAAAAGAGAAAAATTAAGAAAAAGTAATAAAAATATAGATCTCATATTAATTCCAACTTAACAATATAGTTTTTTTTAAAAATAATCACCCAATATGGCTAAAAAAATGCTTTTTTTGCCTATTTTTTAGTGTTCAAAGCAATATATTTAGTGTTCAAATATAAATTTAGTGTTCAAAGCAATATATAAGGTGTTCAAATGTATTTTGAGATTAATTAATGTCCTATTTATTGCTATAATAACTACATGTTCTTTTCTTTTAAGCATTTAATAATAAGCTTTTTGCTAGTTTCTAGCATTATTCACTCAAAAGGTATGGAAAAATTAGTGTTTTCTGAATGGAATAAGCCTGAAATCAATATTTTTTATAAATTACCTAATAAAATTACCGAAAATACTAAAATTATCTTTGTTATCCATGGTAATAGCCGAAATGCTGATGGTTATTTGAATGTTTGGATGAAATTAGCTAATAAGCATAATGTATTGCTTATAGCCCCAGAATTTAATAGGCCTAGCTTTCCTAGCTATAACACACTCATGATGTCTACATCTAGTGGAAGAATACGAGAAAACAAGGATTTATACTTAAATAACTCTATAGATCTGTTTTTTGAGCATTTTAATGAAAAATTTGGTTTAGAAGCTCAAGATTACATGATTTATGGTCATTCTGGAGGATCACAGTTTGTTCACAGGTATTTATTGCTATCAGATAGCCCTAAAGCGTCTAAAGCTGTAGCTGCCAATGCTGGATGGTATACATTTCTTCATGGAGCACCCTTCCCTTACGGTATTAAAAATCCTCCTATAGAGCTAACTTCAGCTCATATAAGAAGGTTTTTAAATACTGAAATACACATACTTATTGGTTCTAAAGATATAGAGGTAGATTCTTCTGTAAATCAATCAGATGGAGCTAATGCTCAAGGCGGAAATAGATTTCAAAGGGCTAAGAATTTTTTCAGCGTAACAACAGATATAGTTGAAGAAAATAATCTAGATTTTAAATGGGAATACCAAATTATTAATGGTGCTGCGCATAGTAATTCAAAAATGTCTAAAGCAGCAGCCAAAATACTTCTGAAGGATTTAGAAGAGTGGTAGACCCGATTGGATTTGAACCAACGACCTCTGCCATGTCAAGACA
>CAYFES010000003.1:0-25803 GCA_964342225.1 uncultured Gammaproteobacteria bacterium | reverse complement strand
TGACGAAGTGCACTTTCAGTTGCTTGTCTTATGGTTATTTCTGGATCTTCTACATTAAGAGCATATTTCTTTAAATCACTTAGGGTATATTGCACATTAAGCTCAACATCTACTATATTTTCATCTTTTGTAAGCATATTTGTTGGTAAAACAAAGGTTCTGATTTTAGAAATATTTTCTGCAGAATATATTTCTTCTACGATAGGGAAATGAAACACCAAACCAGGGCCTAATACTCTGTTGTACTTACCAAGAGTTAGGACAACTAATCTATCAGCTTCATTAACTATCCTTACTCCTAAGAATACATAAAGAGTTAATAAACCAATAAGGAGATATGACAAGAGTTTAAAACTAAATTTAAAACTTGGGCCTTTCTCACCGCCCCCACTTGAAGAAAACATTTTTCTTAGTTGCTTAATAGCATCATCTAAATCCGGAGGGCTATTTTTTCTGCCCCAAGGATCATTTTCATTTGGATTCCAATTCATTTATCAAAGCTCCCTAGATAAGTGTTTATTGTATCAGAAAATATTTCTGAATCATTTATATCTGCTGTATTCACACAACGATTTAGTTCAAATTTTTTCATCCAATTTAACTGAGTTTTAATTAATTGTTTAGTAGCGTCAAAAGCATCGTTAAATGCTCGATCTAATGAAATAACACCACTTATATGTGGTAAAAACTGTTTATAGTTTATTGAATTCATACTTTGTAACTCAGGAGATAATCTATATTCCTTTTTTAAATTTTCAAGCTCATTTATCAAACCTTTTTCAATCATCTCTGAAAGTCTAAGCTTTGCTAAAGCTTCTAATTTACTTTTTTGATCTAATATTCCTAATAGTAAACAATTATTTTGATCAAAAAACATAACTTTTGGTTCAGTTTTTAACTCTGATAATTTTTTGCCTGATATTCTAATAATCTCCAGAGCTCTTTCTACTCTTCGAGCATTTTTAATGTCAATTGATTGATGAGTCTCTGGGTCAGAGTTCTTTAATTCTTGAACCAGAACATCTAATCCTTTTGATTTTTTAAGAGCTTCAATATCTTTGCGAATATTTAAATCACTTGGGAAATTATGAATGCCTTCTAAAAGAGTTTTATGAAACAACATTGACCCTCCAACAAATAATGGAAATTTATTCTTTTCTCTAATAGTTTTAACTGCTCTATCTGTTTCTTCTAGAAATAGACCTAAATCAAAATCTTGCTCTGGAGAGATTATATCTATCAAATGATGGGGAAATGACTCTCTCATATCTTTTGAAGGCTTAGAAGTTCCTATGTCCATACCTTTAAAGACCATGGCGCTATCAACACTAATAATTTCAACCGGAAACTTTTTAGTTATAGAAAATGATTGTTCTGTTTTGCCACTAGCTGTTGGTCCAATCAAGAATATTGCTGGAAAATTAAACTTACAGTTCATCTAGAGCTCTTAATACAGAATCATAAGAGCCAGCTATTTGTTTTAAAGCTTCTTTTTGCTCATTTAGTTTATTTATTCTGTAATGATCTTCTTTATATTTATCTAATAGTTGAGCAAGATCCTTCTCATTATCAAATGTTTCAAAAATATTTGTATCACAAAGCTCTTTTTTAAGTTCCTTGTAGTTATCTAATTTTGAACCTGTAATTGAAGGAGTGTTTGCATAAACTGGCTCCATAAAATTATGCCCTTTATTGAATATTATGCTTCCTGCAACAATAGCAAGATCGGCTATCGCATATAGATGAAATAAATCGCCAACCTGATCAAAAATTACTACATTAGGAACAGATTCAAAAGTTTTTTTAACATTAGCAATTCTTTCTGGATGTCTAGGAGCAATAATTAATAAAGAATTTGGCATACTGTTCCAAGCATTGAAGACAAAATCTTCTTCTTGATCATGAGAACTGCCTAAAACGATTTTAAAAGTATTTGAATCAGATAGAGTCGAAGCAAATTTTGCTTTTTTATTTAAATCAACTTCATAATTCTCAGCATTAATCTTTATATTTCCTAGAAGTCTTATATTCTTTGCTCCAAAAAATTCTAATCTATCAATTGTGTTTTGTGATTGAGCTAAAAATAAATCAATTCTTTTAATCATATTTTTTGCAATACTTTTAAAAGACTTTAATCGTGAGAAAGTTGTATCAGATATTGAGGTATTCAGAGACATTATTTTTATACTTCTAGGAGTAGAGCTTAATAAATTAGGCCAAAATTCACTTTCAAATAAAACTATTTTTTTAACCTGATAGTTATTAATAATTTTGTTATAAGCAAAGCCCAAGTCATAAGGGAAAGTTATAGATTCAATAGCTATATTGCCAAAACTCTGTTCTATTTCGTTTCTGCCAGTATTTGTTGTGGTACTTACTAAAACTTTATGTCCTTTGGCTACAAGCTTTTTTGCCAATGGTGCTATTATTTTTATTTCTCCTAAACTTACTCCATGTAACCAAATAGTTGATTCTGTAGATCTAGATAGGCAAAACCCCATTTTCTGACAAATAGTCTTCAATTTATTCTTCTCTAGAACGAATAAATCTCTAACAATAAGTAAGGGCAACAATAAAAAGTAAATGAAGTTATATACAATAAGCATTACATGAATAATATCATTCTTACATTGATAATCACGTTTACGAAGTTTATTAGCTTTTTACCAAGATCACTATTTAAAAGAAATTCTCTTATGTGGAAAGTGCTGGGTAACTTAATGAAAAAAAGGAGAAGAATTGTTGAAGCTAACATTAATCATTGTTTTAAAGATAAAAGTGCCGAATGGCGCGATAATTTAATTGAAAAAATCTGGAAAGAGACTCATTTAGCTCTGTATGAAAATAATTTTGCTTGGAATGCAGATAAAAGGATAAAAAAAATTGATGTAAGTTTTGAAAATTCTGATCTCTTGCAATCAGCACAAAACGATAAAAAAGGTGTTCTTCTACTATTTAGGCATAATATTTTTCTTGAGCTATCTGCTCGACTTATAAGTGAAAAATTTGAAATTTATGGGATGGAGCGCCCCAATAATAGTGCTTTGATACAAAAATTACAGCAAAGAGGAAGATTAAAAGGAATGAGAGGACTAATACCAAATTCTAATGTAAAAGATTGTATTGAAATGCTTAGAAAAGGTAAGACTATCCTCTATGGGCCTGATCAAGACTATAGAAATAAAAGTTCTGTTGTGTCGACCTTTTTTAATCAAAAGTGTTTAACCACAACTGCTCCATTCAGAATAAAAGAAATAACAAACTGCAAATTAATATATGTAGACTCCATTAGACAAGGAGATAGTTATAAATTTGTGCTTGAAGATGTAAGTGATTATGCAGAAACAGGACAAATTTTTGCTGATAAAATTAATAACAAAATAGAAAGAAGTATACTGCAGGCTCCAGAACAATATCTTTGGCATCACAGAAGGTTTAAATCTCAGAATCCAGAAATATATGATTGAGAATTTTAAAGAAATTAAGGGATTTCTAGATCATGAAGAAGGAAAAGCTCTCTACTTATATTGTAAAAAATATTGTGTAGAAGGCATTACTGCAGAAATTGGTTCATATTGTGGTAAATCTGCTTGTTATTTAGGTCAAGCTTGTAAGGAGAGTAATTCTTATCTTTATTCAGTAGATCATCATAGAGGATCAGAGGAACAGCAATTTGGGCAAGAGTATTTTGATGAAGAAATCTATAATCATGAAAAAGGAAGAGTTGATACACTTCCCCTCTTCCTCAAGAATATTGCCATACATAACCTAGAAGAATCTATTAAACCCTTAGTTATGGATTCTGAATCAGCATCTAAAATAGTAGAGGATAATATTGATATGGTTTTCATAGATGGTAGTCATACTTTTGAATCAGCAAGAAATGACTATAAATGCTGGAAAGATAAAATTAAAAATGGAGGCATACTTGCGATTCATGATATATATGATTCGGAATTAGCAGGTGGGCAAGCTCCAAAAGAAATTTACTTAAAATCATTGAAAGAAGGTTTTAAGCTTATCGAAAGAGTTAAGAGTTTAGTTATCTTAGAAAAATCAAATTAATATTGCTTTTTCTTTTCCTGTAAGATCAAAAAGGCAATCTGCAGCCATTATTACTGCAGCATTAGTCCATGTTGAATTCTCCTCTGGCCAAAATATGTCTAACTTATATTGATATCCTGTAGGGAAAATCCCATCTTTATTTTTTAATTTCATTATGTCGGAGAATATTTTGTGAGCTGCTTCTACTTCTCCTGATTTTATTAAAGCAATAACAGATTCTGATGACTCAGCTAAAGTTACCCAAGGCTCTTCTATAACACATTTAATTCCAAGCTCTTCAATGTAAAAATCTTTTAGTAATCTTGTAACATCTAATTTATTTCCATATCCACAAAGCAAAGGATAGTAAGAATCCATAGAGAATCTCGATCTATCAATGCCATCTCTATTAAATCTTTCTGAAGCTAACATCTCTCTATTAAGAAAATCATCATTATCAGAAAAACTATCGCCTATAACTTCAGAAATACATTCATATGCTCTTCTAGAAAGCTCGATAGAACACGAAGCAGTTATTAGAGAATTATCAGCATAACCTTCACTATTTTTTGCCCAATAGAAATACCCATCATTATCTTTAAATGATTTCATGCCTCTATATATTGTTTTTAATTGATTAGATCTTTTTTTTAAATACTCTTTTTTTCCATCTATTAAGTATCTTTGTAACAGAGGTAAAAAAATATAAGCAGCATGATGTGCTTCAAAAAAATCTTTTGAAGGCTTATTAAAACTAAATTCTGAATAAATAAGACCTTCACTATTTACATTATTAAGGACCCAATCTATTCCTTTATCAAAAGCTTCCCATTCTTCAAAGATTGCCAGAGCAATTAAACATTCACAATGATCCCATGCATCACATTTACCTTTCTCATCCCAATATATTGCACCATCGGAACTTTGGTTTGAAATAATCCAATTCTTTGCACTTTCTAAATCTTTTTTATTCATTTTCTTAAATAGAAACACTCAGATTTGCCAAAAAGTGGATTTAATAACTTTTCGAGAGCTAGAGATAATTTTGCTTGGCCAAACATTTGCTTAACCAAAAGATTATGGAATGACTTCAAGAAATCATTTTCTTCCATATTATTTCTAGCTCTTAAAATCCAATAGATTGAATGAAGCGCATGTTCTCTATGTTGTTTAAATAATTTTAGATTTAATGCTTCAAATCTCTCTTTAAGAAAATTTTTCTTAAATATTCTTATATGACCTCCTGGCGTTTGCATGTATTTTTTAGAATACTTCCAACAAAGACTCTCTGGAAAGTAGGAAGGTACACTTACCAATATTACAGAGCCAGGTTTTAGAATTCTGTAACATTCTTCTAATACAGCTTCAAAATTAGGAACATGCTCCAAGACTTCAGAACATACCACTAAATCTTGAGAATTGTCAGGTATTTCCATCTCTCTTATATCGCCTGTTATAAATCTATAAGTATTGCCATTCTTACAAATACTATCGCTAAATTCTTCATTGAGTTTTGTAATTTCTGGTACAGATTGATCAATACCTATAATTTCAGAGTCTGTTAGCCTAAAGCCTAATGATTTTAAATGCCTGCCATTACCACAACCAACGTCAATGACTTTTTTTATTTTTTTAAGGTTTAGTGAATTAAAGTTAAATGTTTCCACGAATTATATTTTGGTATACGATTTCAAGCCTTTTAGCATACTCGTCCCAACCAAAAAAATCATCTCTTCTATTTCTAGCATTATTAATTAATTTTTGCCTAAGATCATTTTGTTTAATAAGATTTTTTATCTTATCTGCAAGATCTGAAGAGCTGGTTGCTTCAAATATTAGACCAGCATCACTTGCTAACTCAGGCAATGAACCTTTATTGGAAGTTATTACTGGCAATCCACTTGATATCATCTCCACAAGAGGAAACCCAAAACCTTCATACAAAGATCCTGAGATTCCAATATCAGAATTATTCAATGTTTCTATTAAATCTGGTCTAGAAAGTTTATTTTTAAAATTTATATTTCTTTGTAAATCTAAATTTTTAATTAATTTTTTATTTTCTTCTCTTAAATCTCCAATAATTGTTAATTTAATATCAGGCACATCATTTCTAACTAAAGCTACTGCTTTAATGATCGTCTTAAGATTCTTCATCGGAACGTCAGAACTAATTATTGTTACTAAATTATTGGTGTGTCCTTCTTTTATATTGAATTGATGATCGCTTAAATCAATACCATTCCAGATAACCTCTATCTTTTCTTCCGGGCAATTAAAATACTTTTGAATATCTAATTTAGATGACTCTGACGGAGAAATTACTGCTTTAATATTTTTTATATTTCTTTTTTGAAAACTAAGGAATGAATACCAGCGTCGTATAGCTAGTCTCATAAAGAAATCTTTTTCATTATCTAAATCAATGTCTCTGTCTATTTGTATTGGATGATGTAGTGTAGTTACAAGTCTTTTGTTAATAATTTTAGGGTAATTACTAAGTGACTGATTATCGTGAAATATATCAAAAGTATGAGCTTCTTCAGCAAATACTTTATTTAACGAAAGCCTCTCGCCAAAAAAGATAGGCTCAGTAAATGTTCCTGTACATGTCTCAAAGAAATCAAAATAATCCATTCTGCTTTTATTTTGTTCTTTAAAAATTTTTAATCTTTCTCTAAATGAAAAGGTCTCAAAATAACCAGGTGTCTCAACTTTTATAAGTCTTATATTTTTAGGAACATCAGGTAAAGGGCTTCCTGAAAAAATTGTTATATCATGATTTCGCTTAACCAAAGCTTCACATAGATTCTTTAGATAAATTCCTTGGCCGCCGGAAAATGGATCACTTCGATAGCTTAAAAAAGCAATTTTGAGTTTAGACATTAAACTCTAGATAACCAATGGTCGTATTCTTTTACTTCTCCTCTTACTATTGCTGAATATGTCTCTTGTATAACTGTAGTTATTTCTCCTCGTTTACCTGGACCAATTGCAACTTTATCAACAGATCTGATTGGAGTTATCTCAACTGCTGTACCTGAAAAGAATATTTCATCCGCTGTATACAACTCATCTCTAGTAATCTGTCTTTCTTGTATATCTATACCCTTATCTTTTGCTATCTGCATAACTGATCTTCTAGTTATGCCATTTAAACAGCAAGTCAGTTCAGGTGTTAAGAGATTTCCATCTTTAACAATAAATATATTCTGACCGCTACCTTCAGCAACAAATCCATTAGTATCTAAAAGTATGGCTTCTTGATAGCCATTATTTTTAGCTTGATCATGTGCCATTACTCCATTTACATAACCGCCTGAAATTTTTGATTTTGTCATTAAGCTATTTGGAAATTGTCGTGTAAAAGATGAGACCATTACGTCTATACCCTGCTCTATTGATTCAGCACCAAAATAAGTTGGCCAATCCCAACAAGATATCATCAAATGAGAGCTCATTCCTACAATATCAAGACCTAAACGTTCATCATTTAAATAAAGAAGAGGTCTAATATACGCATCTTTTAGGTTTGATTTTGAAATTACACCTATCTGAGCTTCCATAACCTCATCAATGTTGTGATTAATTGAAACATTTATTATTTTAGCTGATTCAAAAAGACGTTCAGTATGTTCTTTTAATCTAAAAATATTTACATTATCGCCATTAGAAGATCCATAGGATCTTACTCCCTCAAATGCACCCAAACCATAATGCAGGGTATGTGTTAGAGGGCTTAAGTATGCATCCTCTTTATTAATATATTTTCCGTTTAACCAATAAGTATTAGACATATGGAGTAGTATAATTTAATTGCTAATTTATTTGAAACAATGAATACAAACATATTTAGAGCCTATGACATAAGAGGCCATGCTGAAAAAGATCTTAATAGCTCAACTATAGAAAAAATAGGTTATGCGCTTGGTTTAAAGATTAAAGAAAATAATTCTAATTCTGTTTATATAGGTTATGACAGCAGATTGTCTTGTGAAGAAATAAAAAGCAATCTTATTAGAGGAATCAATGCTGCAGGAGTAAAAGTACTTAATTTGGGTCTAGTTCCTACACCTATAGTCTATTATGCGACTAAAGTTGGAGATACTTCGAATGGAATAATGATTACTGGCAGTCATAACCCTAAAGATGATAACGGTCTAAAAATGGTAATAAACGATAATGCTATTTCTGGAATTGAAATCAAAGAATCGGTCGAAAATTTAGATGAAATACCAACAAACGATATAGAGATGGTAGAAAATTCAGATCTTGAAAAAAAATATATAGAAGAAGTAGCAAATAAAGTAAAAATAAATAAAAAACTAAAGGTTGTGTTGGATGCAGGTAATGGAGCAGCAGGGATCTTAGCGGAAAAAATGTTTACTGCTCTTGGCCATGAAGTGATATCGATAAATAAAGAACCTGATGGAAATTTCCCTAATCATCACCCAGATCCAAGCAAAGAAAAGAATCTTATAGAAATAAAAAGAGAGATAGATTTAACAAATGCTGACATAGGTTTTGCATTTGATGGTGATGGAGATCGAATAGGCTTAATAACCAATAAGGGAGAATCAGTTATTGCGGACCAGATAATTATGCTAATGGCAGAGTTTTATTTAGGTCAAGTAAAGGGTCCAATAGTATTTGATGTTAAATGTTCTAATCAATTACCCCTACTAATAGAGAATTTTGGAGGAGAACCAGTAATGGAAAAAACTGGACACTTTAATATTAAAAAAAGAATTAGACAAACAAATGCTGTTATGGGTGGAGAAATGTCAGGACATATATTCATTAATCATGATTGGTATGGTTTTGATGATGCTATTTTTTCAGCTGTAATACTTACTAAAATTATTACTGATTTAGATGTTAGTATTTCTGAATTAGTGAATAAAATTCCTTCGACACATTCAACTCCTGAACTAAATTTAAATGTTAAAGATGAAGAGAAATTCAATATGGTTGAAAAATTTAAATCTGAAATGGAATTTCCAAACGCAGACATCAATACAATTGATGGAGTAAGAATAAGCATTGATAATTCTTGGGCTTTATTAAGAGCATCAAATACTAGTCCAAAATTAGTTCTAAGATTTGAAGGTGATACAGAGGATAATTTAAATCAAATAAAAAGCTTGTTTGAAAATAATTTCTTAAGAATATTTCCAGATATTAAGCTCGACTACCATTAATTTAATATTTCTTTTAAATCTGAGCCTCTATTATCAGAGTTTAATAGATCATTAACATTTTCTTCTAAAAAATATTCAAAGACACTATTCTCAAAAGATTGTGATACTTGTCCTGATTCTTTGTCTATTCTTATCGCGGCAATACCTTCAGGAACATCAATAGAATAATCTGAAAGCTTATCTTTAGAATAACTCATAAAATCGATCCAAATAGGCAAGGCATTAGTGCTTCCAAATTCATTATCACCAAGAGAACTTCCATCATCTTTGCCTACCCATGCTGAAGCAACAACATGTGATGCATAACCTGAAAACCAAGTGCTAGTTGCATCATTTGTTGTTCCAGTCTTTCCTCCCATATTGGTGATGGGCATTTTAAGACCTCTTCTTTTTACATTTTGAATTAATGCTTCATTAAGAATATCTGTAACCATGAAGGCCACTCTTGGATCAATTGATATATTTGGCTCATCATCTCTTGCTTTAATCATTGGTATATCGAGATAATCTAATTTTTCTGCACTTAACCATGGAAAACTAACTTCACTAAAACTATTAACTTTTTTGGCATATCTCTTTTCAGGATCAAAAATTATGTTTCCATCAATATCTTCAACTCTATCAATGTAGAAAATTTTATTAGACTGTCCTTCATTTATTAAAATTGAATAATTCTCAGCTGCTTTAAGGGGATTTATAGTGCCTGTTCCAAGAGCTATAGAAAGATCATTAATAAGCATTTGGTCATCAAAATTATATTTTTTGAAACAATCTAAAACTTTCTCTAAACCAAGTGATTGAACTATTTTAATTGAAACTATATTAAGAGATTGTATTAATGCTTCACGTAATCTTATTGGGCCTAAGAATTCTCCTGAATTATTTCTTGGTCTCCATATTCCTTCCAATTTTTTATCTTCAAAAATAATTGGTCCATCTATAAAGATTGATGATGGATTTAATTCATTTTCAAAAGCACATCCATATATAAAAGGCTTAATGCTTGAACCTGGTAAAAGTTTAGAATTGCCAGCTCTATCAAATTTTGATTTCTCAAAATCAAATCCGCCAACATAAGCTTTTAGAGAACCAGTTAAACCGTCTATTGCTACAAACGCAGCTTCTGCTTCTGGAACCTGTGATATCTGAAGCATTCCATCTTTATTGTGGATATAAACTAGGCTTCCTATTTCTATGAAATCTGAAAATTTTTCTGGTTTTGAAGATCTAGTTCCATCTGGATTATTTTGTCTTGCCCAAGCATAAAGATCTTCTGACCAATTTACCTTATTGAGTTTTAGTTTTGAATCTAAAGTCTGTACCGAACTGTCATCCATACTTATTACTAGACTTGGAATTAATCCATCAGGCTCTGTTCTTGCATCTAGCAAATTCTGTAATTTTTCTAAATTTTCTTCTTTTGCTTCTTCATAATTTATTCTTGCAGGTAGTATAAAAAGGCCTTCTTCTTGAAAAGCACTTTTTAGTATTGAGAAATTAAAATCTTTATAAACTTCTTCATCTCTCCAACCATATTTTTTATCGTAACTATATAAATTATCTCTTAAAGATTTAACCGCATTAGTCTGCATGTCTGAGTCAAGAGTTGTATAGATATTCATTCCTTCTTCATAAGCTCTAGGGCCGAACTTGTTTATTATTTCAGCACGAATTTTTTCAGCTATATATTCAGCTTCAATATTTATTTTTGGACCAAAGCTCTGACCTGTAACAATCTCTGCTTTTGCCTCTTGAAATTGGCTTTCATTAATAAAATCTCTTGAGAGCATTCTTCGCAAGATTAAATCTCGTCTTGATTTTGATGCAGCTGGACTCCTCACAGGATTAACTCTGGAGGGCCTTTGCAAAATACCAGCTAATAAAGCTGATTCAGAAATAGTGGCTTCACTAAAATCTTTTCCGAAATAATATTGATATGCAGCTGCAAAACCATAATTACGATTACCTAAAAATGCTTTATTAAAGTAAAGTTCAAATATTTCCTCTTTATTAAGGTAGTCTTCCAGTCTCCAAGCTAAAAATATCTCCTTAAGCTTTCTTTCATATGTTCTTTCAAAAGATAAAACATAATTTCTAACCACTTGCATGGTTATAGTTCCTCCTCCTCCCAAAGATCTTCCAGATATTTCTCCATAAAGAGCTCGAATCAAGCTAGTTATCTCTACACCAGAATGTTCAAAGAAATCGCCATCTTCTGCAGCAATAATTGCATTCTTTAAATTATCTGGAATTTCATCAAATTTAACTATTTGTCTCTTTTCTGTTCCAAATAGACCTATTAATTCATTATCAGAAGCATATATTCTCATTGGATTTGTTAGTTTAATTTCTGTAATTGTCTCTATCTTTGGTAGATCTCTGGAAAAAATAAAATAAATTATTCCTATAAACAGAAATGCAAACTGCAGTAAAAGTAAGAATAATCTTAGAATAGACATAATTTATATATTATTATTCACTTTCAAATTTTTTATACAAATGAATATTTTTTTAATAGGCATGATGGGTTCCGGAAAATCATCCGTTGGACATTCCTTATCAAAACACCTAACTAATACATTTTATGATTTAGACAAAGAGGTTGAAAAGAGGTTCAACCTATCTATTAAGGATATTTTTATTGAGTATGGTGAAGATTTATTCAGAAAAGAAGAAAATAAAGTGCTAAAAGAATTCGAAATATCATCTGGCTTTATTGTTTCTACTGGTGGAGGAATAGTCTTATCAGAAGAGAATCGTACAATTCTTAAGAAGAATAAAACTTACTTTTTAGAAGCTGACATAGAAGATATGTATGAACGTGCAATAAAAAGAGAAAATGATAGGCCTTTATTAAAAGGAATGGATATTACAGAATTTAAAGATCTATATATGAAAAGAAGAGATCTATATATAGAAAGTGCAACTGCAACAATTAATGTAGGTAAGAAATCAATAGAAGATTTAACAATTGAGATAATAAATAATGAAAAAAATATTATTTGAAGCAACGCAAGAAGAAGTGTTACTAATTTCATCTGAAAGTATAGATAATCTATTTGATTCAATACCAACAGATACTAAGTGCTGTGTATTAGCTGATAAAAAAGTTTTAGATACGCATGATTCACTCAGAAAACAGATAGAAAATAAAAATTTCATAATCTATGAGATTTCAAACCCTGAAGAAGAAAAAAGTATCAATTCATATACTGAGATTATTAATTTTCTTAGCTCTAAATCTTTTAAAAGGAACGATCGCATTGTGGGTCTTGGAGGTGGTGCTATAACAGATTTAGCTGGTTTCGTATCTTCAACCTATATGAGAGGTCTAGATTACATACAAATACCTACTTCTTTGCTTGCTCAAGTTGATGCTTCAATTGGAGGCAAGACTGCTATTAACTATGGAAAAATAAAGAACTTCATTGGCACATTCTATAATCCGTCAAAAATTATAATATGCTCAAAATTTTTAAAAACTTTAAATGAACAAGAATTTTTAAATGGGCTTGCGGAAGTTTTAAAACATGCCTTAATAACATCAGATAACGCTGTCGATGAATTAATTAAAAAACATGAACAAATAAGTAATAGAGAAACAGCGACTTTATTAGAAATAATAGAAGAATCTATTCAAATAAAGGCCAATATTGTTACAGAAGATTTTACTGAAACAGGTAAAAGAAAATTTTTAAATTTTGGGCATACTTTTGCGCATGGAATTGAATCTGCAAACTTAAGCAAACCTATACTACATGGGCATGCTGTAATAATCGGAATGATGATGGCATTAGATTATGCAAAACATATTGAATCAATTGATGTTGATGCTCACCAGAATTCTATGAAACTGTTAAAAAGTTTTAACTTTGATTTTTCAAATATAAAGCTTGATGCAGACGAAATTATTGAAGCAATGAAAAGTGACAAAAAGAATACAAATACAATCAATCTGGTTTTATTGAAAGATATTGGTTCGCCATATATTCTTGAAGAAACTAATGAAGAAAAATTAGCTAATTTTATTAGAAACTTTATAGAAAATTTTGAAAAATAATCACTACCTCAACGCATTGCATCAGAAAAATGAAGCACTAAATGTGCCAGTCTGGTTACTACGACAAGCAGGTAGATATTTACCAGAATACATGGAAATTAGATCAAAATTTCCTGATTTTTTTGCAATGATTAAAACTCCTGAAATTTGCAAAGAACTAACTTTACAACCTTTAAGAAGATTTCCTTTAGATGCAGCCATAACATTTACTGATATTTTGACAATTCCTGAAGCAATGGGCGTGGATATTGAATTTATAAAAGGTCAAGGACCAATATTTGCTGACTCGATCAGTAATAATTCAAAACTTAAATTAAATGAATCTAACTTCTTAGAAAGACTAGACTATGTATTCGAAGCTACACAATTAATAAAAAGTGAAATTGATGTTCCTTTAATAGGTTTCTCAGGAAGCCCTTGGACATTATTTGTGTACCTTTTTTATGGCAGATCACCTAGAAATTATGAAATCATTAATTCATATATAGAGAATGAGCCTGAGAATACGCATGCTATTTTGAGTATCTTATCTAATGCAATTAAAGAATATATTTCTGCACAAATTAAATCTGGGGCTGACTGTATACAAATATTTGATTCGTGGGGAGGGATACTTGAAGAACAATATAATGAATACTCATTAAAATATATAAATGATATAAGGAATAGTTTGAATAAAGATATTCCTATGATTCTCTATGCAAAAGGTACTAAGGTAAGCACCTTATTACCACATACTGAGATAAACTGCTTCAATCTTGATTGTGAAGAAAATATTGATAACTACATTAATAAACCATTAACTATACAAGGCAATTTTGATCCAAAAGATTTCCATAAAGATGATTCAGAATTAATAGATCTTGCTGATTCTATTTTTGAAAAATATCACACAAAGAAAAACTATATATTTAACGTTGGTAGCGGCATAACACCCGATATAGATCCAGATAAAGTTGGTTTATTTCTTGAGAGATTACGTCTTTTTAATTCTGAATAATCCTTCTTGCGTAACTGATGCAATCACTTCACCATTTCTGCTGAAGAAAGTTCCTCTTCCTAGACCTCTTGCATTACCTGTATAAGGACTATCAGTAGCGTACAGAATCCAATCATCCCAAAGAAAATCAGTTTTATGAAACCACATTGCATGATCCAAGCTAGCCATCATTAAATTAGGAGACATAAAGCTCATACCATGAGGATAAAGACAAGGAGCTAATAAGCCAGAATCTGAAACATAAGCTAGAAATGCGTATTGTTTTGATCTATCGCTAGGTATTTTACCATTTGGTTTAAGCCAAATATTTCTTATTGGAGGCAGCTTCTTTGGATTTAAAATATCATTCCATTCAACCCATTTAATTGAATATTCTCTTTTTGAAAGTAAAAACGGTCTTAACTCTTCCGGAACTTTATCTATATTCTCTTCTCTTAACTGAATCTCATCTTTTAGATCTTCAGGTGGAGGCACTTTTGGCATCTCAATACTATGAGATATACCCTCTTCATCTTTCTGAAAAGAAACACTCATCGTAAAAATGACCTCATTATTTTGTATTGCTTTAACAGTTCTTGTTGAAAAACTTCTTCCATTTCTTACTGGATCAACACTAAAAAGAACTGGTTGTTTCAATACGCCTGGTCTTAAAAAATAAGCATGTAAGGAATGGAGGTGTTTATCTTCTTCAATAGTTGCATCAGCAGCAACATAAGCTTGAGCTATTACTTGGCCTCCATAAATTCTCTGAATACCTGCATTTTTTCCTTTAAACCTGAATAAATAAGTGTCTATCTGCTCTAGAGTCAGTCTCTTCATTACACTTTCAAAAGAATTATCAGATTTTATCATTGAGCGGAAAGACCTCCGTCTATTACAATTTCTGTTCCTGTAATCATTTTTGATTCATCTGATGCTAAAAATAATATTGCATTAGCAATATCATCTACTTCAGCTAATTTCCTTACAGGTATCTGGCGCTCTAACTTGCTTAACATATCATTTGAAGTATCACTCAATAAAGCCTCAAGTATTTCTGTTCTTGCGAACACAGGGTGCACACTATTACATCTAACTAAATCAGTAGTTCTGGCACAATGAAGAGCTACAGATTTAGATAAATGTCTAACTGCTGCTTTTGCACTGTTATAAGCCGTGAAATTATGTCCGGCAACAATTCCTGAGATTGATGAAATATTAATTATTGATCCATTGCCTGAATCTCTCATTAATGGAAGTGCGTACTTACAGCCATAAAATACTGAATCAAGATCTACTTTATGGACCATATCCCAAGCTTCATTAGTTGTTGCTTCAACATCTCCCATATAGCCAATGCCAGCATTATTTACAAGGACATTTAGCTTGCCTTCTTTATTCTTTATTTCGTTAATTACTCTTTCCCAGTCATCTGTATTTGTTACATCCTGCTGTAGAAAATTTACATTAAAGTCTTTTGCAACTTTTTCTCCACCTTCAACATTAATGTCTGAGATGTAGACTACTGCGCCTTCTGCTTTTAGCGTTTCAGCGGTTTTTTTACCGAATCCTGCGGCTCCTCCTGTGATGAGAGCAACTTTTCCTTTTAATCGATTAGCCATAATTTTAAGAAATTGTTAAAATCCTAAGATTAATTATAACTTCATGAAATCGAAAAAAGTTAATAATCAACCTCAAGAGATAACAGATTATCCTGAGATTGACCCAAAAGACCAAAATGCAGTTGAATGCATTAATGAAATATTTATGTCTCCTTTAACTGGAAGTTACAATTGGGACTACATAGTTGTAGAAGATAGAATCAAAAAACTTTACGAATTAGGGAAAGAATTGAATTGGAATGTTTCATCTGATCTTGATTGGTCAGAAAACTATCCAAAAGATAAGTTAATGATAAATTATGATCTATTTCAGACTCCTGAGAGTGTTCTTAAAGGTTACGATGATTTATCAGATGAAAAAAAAGTTGAGATGGATAGGCATAGAGTTTCTTGGAACATTAGTCAGTTTCTACATGGTGAACAAGGAGCATTATTAGTAGCATCACAGCTCGTTTCATGTGCACCTACTTTTAATGCAAAGATGTATGCCGCTTCACAAACTTTTGATGAGGCTAGGCATGTTGAAGGTTTTAATAGGTACCTTAAGGAAAAAATTGGATTTCAGTATCCTGCAACAAATGGCCTTAAGTCATTAATGGATAAAATACTCACTGACGAAAGATGGGATCTTAAATTTATTGGTATGCAAATAATTATTGAGGGACTAGCTCTTGCTGCTTTTAATAACATGAAATTTATATTAAATGATGGATTACTAAAACAACTTTTACATTATGTTATTAGAGATGAAGCTAGACATGTAACTTTTGGTGTGAACTATCTAGAAGATTACTTAAAAACATTATCGAAAAGTGAGATTGATGATAGGGCTGAATTTGCTTTTGAAGCCTGCGTAGTCATGAGAAATAGGCTCATCTCCGGGGATGTTATAGCAAGATTTCTTGATTACACGCCAGAAGAAGCACAAGCAGCTGCAGAGAATACAGAACAAGGACAAAATTTTAGAACTCTTCTATTTACTAAGATTATTCCAAACCTGAAAAGAATTGGTCTATTAAATGACAAGGTAATGCCAAAGTATGAAAAGTTGGGAGTATTGAGTTATGCAGAATTAGAAGATAATTTTGATATTGATTGGGCAGACATGTCAAAACCTTATGAGACTCAAGAAGAGATTGAAAGATTTATTAGCAACCCTCACCACTAATTATGATAAAAACTCAACAGAATTCAGATAAGATTGCGATGACACTATCAGTGATATGCGTCATACACTGTTTTTTTGTTCCATCGTTTCTTATTTTAGGTGCGGGTTATCTTTCGCTCACAATAGATAACGAATTTGTGCATAAAGCTATAGTTCTTTTAGCTATTCCAATTAGTATTTTTGCTCTAAGTATTGGATACAAGAACCATAAAACTAAATCTTTTATACCTATGGCTGTTTTTGGATTAGCTTTGCTTATTTTGGCAGTAGTTCTAGGTGAAAGTGTATTGGGAGAGGCAGGAGAACGGATATTAACCTTGCTGGGTTCAATTTCTTTAGCTTATGCTCATTACAAAAATTACGAAACTTGCAAAGAGTTAGATTGTACTTGTCACGATGACGTGAAAATCTCTTAATTTACTACTTCCGTTTTTAAAACCGTTATTGCTTCAACTGGTACATCTTGATAAGGCCCAACAGAACCTGTTTCTACATCAGCAATCTTATCAACTACTTCCATACCTTCAATGACTTGACCAAATACTGCATAACCCCAACCTTCGTCTACCTGATTGGTTCTAAAGTTTAGAAAAGCATTATCGGCATGATTAATAAAGAATTGAGATGAAGCTGAATGTGGATTAGCTGTTCTAGCCATTGCTATTGTGCCTCTATTATTCTTTAGGCCATTATTTGCTTCATTCTGTATAGGGTCTAACTTTTCATCTTTAGGTGTCATATCTGCAAGATGGCCTCCACCCTGAATCATGAATCCGGATATTACGCGATGAAAGACTGTTTCATTATAAAAACCGCTTTCAACATAACTTAAAAAATTTTCAGTTGTGATTGGAGCATTTTCTTTATCTAATTCGATAACAATTTCTCCATACGATGTCGTCATTTTAACTTTTGGCATAGCTTCTTCCTTATTTAATAAAAAATATACTCCCATTACTAACAAAAAACCTGCAAGTACGTAGACTAAATTTTTCATACTCAACATTATACTTTCTAAACTTCAATAGTTCCTCTTAGATACAGAACTGCATGACCAGTTATTTCTACAGTATCCTCTTTAACTGAACAGTATAGTGAGCCTTCTCTTTTTGAAAGTTGTCTAGCAGTTAAATCATTTTTACCAAGTATTGATGCCCAATAAGTAGCTAATAAAGCATGAGCTGAACCAGTGACTGGATCTTCATCTACACCAACATTCGGACCAAATACTCTTGAAACAAAATCAACCTCTTTTCCTTTTGCAGACACTATTAATCCACGTGAAGGCATCTTAGCTATCTTATCGATATCAGGAATAAGATTCTTTACAGTATCTTCATCTTTAAGAATAGCTAAATAATCATCAATACCCTTATATGCTTCTTTAACATCACAACCTAAAGCATCGATAAACATATCAAGATCTGATTCTCTTTCAGGTTGATCTTTAGGCAAGGACATAACAATTGCATCGTCTTTTCTTGTTGCAACTAATTTACCTCTGTTGGAATTAAAAATGATTTCATTTGCTTCTTCATTTATAAAATTAAAATACACAAATGCTGAAGCTAAAGTAGCATGTCCGCATAGGTCTACTTCTACTTCAGGACTATAGAACTTAATTTCATTACTTTTATTTGTATCCACAAAGGCTGTTTCAGAAAGATTATTTTCAAATGCAATATTTTGCATAGTAGAAGCTGTTAGCTCACCAGAATGAAAAACTACTCCGGCGGCATTGCCAGAAAAAACTTTCTTAGTAAAAGAGTCAACAAAATAAACTTCTAGATTCATATCTAATAAATGGTGGAGCTAAGGAGATTCGAACTCCTGACCCCCTGCGTGCAAAGCAGGTGCTCTCCCAGCTGAGCTATAGCCCCACAAGAAAACAAATAATAAATATGTATGATACAAATTACAACTACTTAAATAAAAAGTAGAGTGACATGGCTAAAAGAGATAATTGATATTTAACGTCTAATATGCCCTCTCCCTTAACACCAAAATGAAAAACAAAAATTATAATGAGCATAGTACAAGCACCAATTAGACCACCTAAAGTAGAAAGTGCTCTAGCATTTGGTCCAATAAACTTAAGTCCACCGACAAAAATAAATAAAGGAATAAAGACTAACTCTGCAGCTGTTACTAAATAACTAGAAATTAATGGAAATTCACCAAAAAAAGCCATTGGCACTACGTAACCAAAGGGTTCACCAGGAGCTAAAATAAGTGCTTCTATTTTTGGTAGCCCATGATTAAAAAATAAAAAAGCTAGTGCTAATCTTAATGACCATTCAGATAAGATCCCCATTCTTGTTTCTGAAATTGAACCAACTGCTTTATTTAATAAACTCATCTTCAAATGATTATAAGCAAAATAGTGATTTTGTTCGACTCTATGAAATTAGTCGATGAAATGTTTTTCTTTTTCTTCGTTTACAGTTTTAACTTCTGCACAAAATTCAGCTGTTGGTCTTGAGATTAATCTTTCGATACCAATTGGCTCTCCAGTTTCAACACAATAACCATAGTCACCAGACTTAATTCTCATAATAGCTTTATCTATCTTTGGAAGTAACTTAGATTCTCTTTCTACTATTCTTAAAAATAACATTGAGTCAATTTCATGTTGAGCTCTATCGACTTCATCACTGCAAGATGGAGGATTACTTAACCTATCTTTAGCATCTTTAATATGAGACAGGGTTTCTTTCTTAAGATCCTCAAGATGGCTTTGGAAGAATTCCAATTGCTCCTTATTCATATAATTCTTTTTTGGAGCTTTTAAAATTTTTTGTTTAGTAAGCATATTTTTCAAAAGAAGATATTTTATGTACTAAAAAAAAATATTCAAGATATTTTTACAACTATTGCAAAGATTTTGCTTTATTGACACCTTTTGAAATCTTATTACCAACTGTGGATAGGTAAATTGCAAGCGGAATTATAGCTAAAGGAGCAATTGATATTGATAGTCCTACAAATAACAATGAATTAAATAATAAACCTCCTGATGCATCTCCAAATCTATTCATAAATGTATCAATGAATACTGTTGATTTATATTTTTCAGATTTCTCAAGTGTTGTATAGACAGTTTCTCTGGCAGGTTTATTTATTGCGTATTCATAAGGTCGAACCAAAGCTTGGATGATAAGAAATAGTAAAGCTCCAGAACCGCTTAATAATAATCCAGAGAAATATCCAAACATTAAAATAAAACCTATTCCATATATAACTCCATAAAAAATAAGCGCAAAACTAACACCAAAGAATTTATTCTGTAAAAGGAATCTAGTTAAAAATATCTGAGTAAAGAGAGTGAGTGGAATGGCTATAGCGTCAGCCTGAGCAAATAACTCTGTTTGCACTGCCCTATCTGAACTTACGTTGCTGACAATTTCAATACTAAAAAAATATAAAGCCGTAGATAAACAAGTCCAAATAAAAACATAAGACAATAATTGCCTAACTAAGATATTTGATTTTATTTGTCTGAATTGTTCAGTTAGATCACGGAAGAAAGTATCTTTCTTTTCTTGAACTACATTCTGATTAGTTAGAGTAGTTTTATTTGAAAAATAAATAGCCAACATAAGACTTAAACATCCTAAGATCATGGCAATAAAGAATTTATCAGATAAAAATAGTAAAACCGTCTGTGTGGCAACCCATGCCCCAAATGAACCAAATGCACTGATTATTCCAAAATATTTTTTACCTTCTTTATAGTCAAAAGAATTAACCGTTCGAGCCCAAAAAACTGAAACTACAAAGAAATTAAAAATGTTATACCAAACATAGAAAGTGGCTCCTAACGCATAATTCTCTGGCAAATAGTAATTCAATCCAGCAAAAATAATTAGATTGAATATGAAAAAGCTATAGACATAAAAGACTAGTCTTGATTCTTTAATTCTTGAAACTAGAGCAGAATAAATCTGATTAGCGAACAACATAACCAGGACAACAATAAATAAAAAATAAGTTAGATCTGCTGTTCCAATCTGCGCAGTAATTGCGCCTCTAAAAGGTCGCATTATAAATAGAGAAAATAGAACAAAGAAAAAGAATAGTCCTGAGAATATGGTATTTCTATCGAAATATTTTAATAGCGACTTCATTTGGTGTCTAAAGCATCTATTTTTATTTGAAGTTGTTCTTCTTTTGGAATGTTGTATTTAAAGTCAATTATAGAATTTTCCCAATCACCATAATTGGGGTTTGGTAACATAAACCAATAATGGCCCCACATCTGTTTATATTTTTTGGTTACTGCCATTCTATGGTCTGAAGAATTTTTATTATCACTACCATCAATAAAATCTCCAAGATTATCTCCAAACATCATTACTATTCTGTAATCTTTAGCAATTAAAGATCTTCTTGAGTTTTTATTAGAGCCCCAATTTTTTTCTCCCTTCATTAAAAGCTGATCTCCCTTCTCTTTAAAAACAAAACCAAGATCCTCAAGATTGTTTTTTGTGGCTTCTTCAAGATTTGCTGTTCTATTGGTGACAAAAAATATTGCAACTCCTAATTCAGTTGCATAATCTAAAAAGTCTTTTACGCCAGGTATATAGTCAGCTTGTTCTTCCATACACCATTCATCCCAACCTTCTGGATAGTAAGTTCTAGTCTTGATTAACCTTGCTTGATAAGCGATGTTATCAAGAACAGTTTGATCTACATCTAGAATTACTGCAGGAGGTTTATCTTGGAAATCTTCTCTCTGTTCTATTGCAGCAGAAATACTTTTATCTGATAAAACAGAGGGCAACTTATCAATTGCGGATCTATATACATTAATAGAATTAGCGTAATATTCAGCAGAGTCTTGAACATATAGAGTAGCAAGAATGCCTTGGTGCTCTTTAACTTCAGCTGAAATTAAAGTGCTAAAAAATATAAAAAAATATTTAAGTAAATTTTTCATTTTTTGGCTAATTCAAATTGTATGCTAAGCATTCTGCCTCTTGGATCATGTACTCTAGTATCAAAACTAAAGTCAGGAGCATCATATAATCTAGGGGCATCTTCATCAAATAAATTAATTATTGCGAAGTTAGTTTTTAATTCATAATCTCCACCCATTGTATCGATTGTAAATAAATCTGATAAAGGTAAATCTACAGAAAAATCTAATAAGAAAGATGAATCAACTTCATTACTATAACCTCTATCAATAGAAGCTGATGGAATAGGTGTATCGTTTGTATAACCATCAATATATCGTGTATTTATACCAAAAATATAATTATTAAATTTCCATTTTATGAAAGCGTTAATACGATTTTCTGGTAAAGCATGAGTATTAGAATCAAAATTGAATTTACCTACGCGATCTATTAGTTGAATGCAATCTAATGCTAAGCATGTCACATCATTACGGCCTGGAGTTAAAAATTCAATTAGATTAGTTCCTCTTATCGTTAAATCTAGTTCTCCATAATTTTTTAGATTAAAGAATCTTTTATATTCAAAATCTATACCGCTAACCATTGTAGATTCTTCATTAAAGTAAGTTGTAGTCACTCCAATGAGATCTCCAATATCATTTCTTGTAATACTTGAGCCATTTGGATCTTGATCTAATAGAGCTTGTGGGCTTTGTAATATTATTCGATCCTTAAAATCAATTTCCCAATAATCAAGAGTAAATTTTTGAATATCATCACTAAAAATAAAACCAAGATTAGTATTAGTGGATTTAGCTGGTTTAAGATCTGGGTTGCCTATTTTAGCTTGACGTACATATACTCCACCATTATCACCATCTAGAACACTTCCTAAATTTACATCACTAGGAAACATCTGAGCCATAGATGGCATAGTAAAAGAAGTTCCTTGTGAAAGTCTTAGAGTTATTTTTTCGCTAGGCTGATATCTTAGTGAAAGTTTAGGATCAAATGAAGAATCATTACTGTAATCTTCATATCGCATTGCTAGCCTTAAATTTAAAACATCAAAAAAATCTCTTTCTGCTTCAGTAAATAATGCAAATTTGTTTCTGCTTTTAGCTATATTTCTACCTCCACCAAGAAAGAATAAATCTGCAGTTTTTGTTAGCTTTCCATCTTCATCAGATTCAACCTGTGCGAGCTCATTAAAAGTTATATTTAGTTGCTCATTACTTATTTGAGCTCCAGCTACGAAAGATATTTCAGAATATTTAGAACTAGCAAGAAAATCTAAAGTTGTTAATCCGCCCTTCTTATTAGATTGTTCCGCTCCTTGCAAATAACTTGTTAGTTCTCTGCTATTTTCTCTTGGATCAAAGACATTCCATAATAAATCGCCATTTGGTCCACCATTACCTTGAATAGCATCCAAGAATCTAGAATTAATAAAATCTGGTCTATTATGTTCATTTTCATGCTCACTATTAGTTACAGAAAATTCAATATCATAATTATCAATAGTGGTTATATATGTGTAATTTATATGGTGTTGAGTAATATCTTTTGGAGATAATGGAGAGGGAAATAACCCGCCTAAAGGACGTCCATACCATCTAACTGGCACATTAAATGGACTGCCTGCTTCGCCTGGTTGTATTGATCTAGTTAGAAAAGAAAGTGCCGGATATGAAGGAGACTGAGGATTATCATTTACCTTAATATTTGATGATATAGCAGTAAACTCATGATTCTTATTAGATAAACTGAAATAAAATTTTTGATGATCTTCATCATTAACAATATTGAATCTTGTGCCATATAAAAACCTACAAAATCCACCAGACAATCTGCCGCCATTTTCCGCACAATTTGGATCTGGCACTATCTGACCCTCTATATAAGTTCCGGCATAAAGGCCCTCAGTAATTTCATCATCTGCTGAAACAATAAAACTATTACCTAAAAGACTTAAACCTAACTCAGCAATTCTTGGTATCTCATTTGCAGAAAGTGGTTTTTTCTCAATTTGATCGTAGGCTATTACTAAATCAATGTTCCAATTTTTGGCACCATATAAAAATCCTACATTTGTCTCTTTGCTTTCATAATTAGTAGTGCTTTGTTCGCCAAACTTTAATTTAAAGCCATCAAATTTCTTATAGGTAAAAAAATTAATTACTCCAGCTACTGCATCAGAACCATATAAAGAAGTTGCTCCTTCTTTTAAGATTTCAACTTTTTCAAAAGCTATTACAGGAATAATATTAGTATCAATATAACCTTCCCCTTCCTGCGATGTAGTCCCAGAAAAAGTTTGTCTTTTAGAATTAATTAGAACTAATGTAGAAGCATGATCAAGTCCCCTAAGGGTTATATTTGACATTCCTTGGTCTACACCATCTAATGCATTTGTTTGAAAATGAGAGCCTGATGAACTAGTTAGATATTTGCTAATTTCAGCAACATTATTGATGTTGAGATCGTTAAAATCCTCTTTCGTAATAAGTTCAACAGGTGAGGAATCAACTTCTACGTCTTTTATCAAAGAACCTGTTGTTATAACCTCTTCCACTTCCTGAGCTACAACAAATATAGAAAAAAATAAAAGTAAAAAAACTCTTACATACATTTGGATTAATTATAACCTAATAACTAGGGCCGAAGCCCTAGTTAAATCAGGTAATAATATTAAAAAGTTATATTAAATTTGAAGCCAATATTTCTACCAGCAAGCGGAACTTGATTCTTCACGAAGGAAGTGTGATTTCTTGCTCTTTCATCCATAAGATTCTTAGCAAAAAATGAAACAGTCATTCCTACGTCTTGCGACAGTGCAAATTCCTTAGCAACTTTCATATCAACTAACATAAAACCTTCTGTTGAAGATTCTTCCATAGCTGTTTTATATTGCGGTTTGACGTCTTTAAATGAGATGCCTGCGGAATAATCTGCAGAACTATAGTCAACATCTATAAACGTTCTTTTAGGTGTGAGTCTAGGAACATAAGACTCATCAGCACTATCAGCATTGAATTTACCAATTACAGAATCTTGTCCTAGAGAAACTGTTAGACTTCCATTAGGAAGTGCAATAGTTCTACCAACAAGAAGTTCATAACCATTAAATTCTGCATCTTGCTGAAGATAATTAGCTCTAATCATATCTCCATGATGCTCTTCATGATCTTCATCTTCATGATCTTCATGATCTGCTTCTGATTCATCCATAAGATAAATGTAATTATCAACAGCATTTGCATAAAAACTAGCACTTGCAAAAGCACCATCATTCTCATAATTCATTGTTAAATCAACGTTATTTGAGACTTCAGTGCCTAGATTTACATCTCCTACTTCGAATCTATTAGTAACCAAGTGTGGGCCATTCATGAATAGCTCTTGTGCTCCAGGTGCTCTTTCAACGTTCGACAGAGCAAAACTCACAGTAAGATTGTCTGTCCAATCTTGTGAGAACTGTACAGCATAACTTTGAGTTGAGAAATTTAAGTCATAAAGTTCAACTTCTTCATCATGCTCTTCTTCACCTTCATGCTCATCTTCATCATGATGCTCTTCAGCAACTGAACCATTTCTGGTGATATCGTCTAAACGAACTCCGAAATCTACATCAAATTCACCAAGTTTTGTATTTAGGTAATAACCTACTGTGAACTCTTCGCTGTTTACTGGATTCATAAAGGCTTCTTCACCAATAATAGACATATCTTCTTCAGCAAAATTAAAAGCCACTTTCTGATTTAGACTATCATTAGAAAGATCTAAAACTACTCCAAATTCTGTTGCTTCATTTTCAAAAGTAGTTGG
>CAYFES010000002.1:0-31027 GCA_964342225.1 uncultured Gammaproteobacteria bacterium | reverse complement strand
TCTCCTGGTGCACCAAAGTGCCATGTACTACCATCAGGGAATGCTCCGTCGTAATACCATATACCATAGTATCCTGGTGAGAATGAGTATTTGTAAACGTGAGCTTTTCCTGATTCAGGAATAGCTGAAAGTGTTATACAACCTCTTTCTGTTACACCTTGTGGGCCATAGTCACTGTCTACCATTGAGCCAGCGCCAATCCATCTTGTTTGATATGGTGCAGTTGAACTATACGTATTTCTGTATGAACCTGTACCACAAACACCTGTTTCGCTGTTGTAATATCTGTCTACTTCACCAGTGAAAACTGTTCCAATATCTTCATACTGGAAGTTCATGACCATATTACCTCTGCCATCAGCAAAGTTTCCGCCCATTACTGCTTGTAATGAAACATCTGAAGAAAGTCCTGCATAGTCATCATAAACGATAGACATTTCAGCGCCTTCATAGTCATCTTTAAGAACATAGTTAATCACACCTGCAATAGCGTCTGAACCATAAACTGCTGAACCACCAGCGTTTACAATCTCAACTCTGTCAATCATTACGGATGGAATGTTGTTAATATCAACAGCATTACCTGATCCACCTGATCCATATGGTGATGTAGATCCTACAAATCTTCTTCCGTTAACAAGAACCAGAGTTCTACCTGATCCTAAACCGAAGTTATTTGCTAGGGATTGTCCCACACTCAAGGAACTTTGGTTACCAAAGTTTCCGCCTGAGCCGCTTGTCAAAGAGTTCGTTACACCAATACCTGGCACATCAAAAAGTGCGTCGGCTGCATTGGTATAGCCTCTATTTTCATATTCCTCACCATAGATGATGGTTACTGGCTGAGCAACTTCGTACTCACTTCTAGCAATCCTAGAACCTGTAACGACAACCTCTTCTGGTTCGGCTTCGTCTTCGTCATCTTCGGTTTGCACCTCAACTGAACCTGTTGATCCAGTATCTTCCTGAGCGTACACAACACCAAAGAATCCCAAGGAAAGTAATAGTAAAAGTAATCTTTTAGTCATATTTTTCCCCAATAATAAATATATAACCTATATTTATCGCCTGATTAGCCCATTTAGTCAAGGATTAAGCCAAATTTTTACAAAGTAATTTTTAGGGCAAATTAAAGCTAGCTTTTAAATTTCGATTATTTTGATTATTGAAAGGCTGAAAATAGCCTATTTTATTGATCTTTTTACCAATTAATCAATAATTTTCTATGATCTGAACTAACATATCTACAGATTGATTAGTGAAATCTCTTGTTAGTTTTCTAAATTTTTCAAAATCACCCACCCACATAGCAGACCTTGGTGGCTGCGCGACATATTCGAAAAGCTTTACTTGGCAGTAATCTAGTGCACTTTGGCTATCCCAATCGAAAGTGCCATTTGTTAATTCGTTAATTGTATCTTCGTAGCCTTGCTCTATTAAAGCAGCATAATCTCCTACATAATTTAAATAATGATTCTGGCCTTTTGAAGCTATAGCTAGCTCCATGCCTAGACTGTTTATGTGATAAGCGTCTTTCAGCTGCTCAATGGTATAGAGTTCATTTGCATAATTATTGACATGATTTGCGTTAAGAGAGCCTGCACAAGCAGCTAAACCCATTACTTTAGGGTCTAAGTTAAGAACTCTTTGAGGGTCGTATGCTTGCGCATAGGTTAATTGTGTAGCGAGAAGTAGGATAACTGTTAAATATTTAATCATAACTACATACTAAGAAAAAAATTGCTCTTTGTTAAGTGGCGGAGAGAGAGGGATTCGAACCCTCGGAACGCTATAAACGTTCACTACCTTTCCAAGGTAGCGCGATCGACCACTCTGCCATCTCTCCGAGATTGTGGATTATAACTTAGAAATTATTCAAGAGTAGCGTCTAGGGATAATTGCTATGCCCCCTCTTCTCTCAAAGTAGCCTTCAACCTTTGAAAATGAGTAATTAAAAGATTTTAGATCTTCAAAAATTTGTTCAATACAAAGCTCATGAAATGCTTCCTTTTCAAAAAAATCTCCTAGATAATTTGCAATATTATCTTGATCAGACTCACTTAAAGAGCCTTCAATAAAAATATCAGCAATATCTGGTTGTTGAGTAACTGGGCATAATGACCTAAAGCCTCTAAAACAATGGAGTTCTGAGACAGATGCACATTCAGGAAAATGATTGTTTTTTTTGCCTCTTATTACACTTAAAACTTTAGCATCTGGTTTTTCATATACATTATTAATTTCAATATCTGCTTCTACTAATTCTTCAATGTGATGCTTTATTAATTTATTTACTTCTGAAAGAGATTCAAATCTTTCATGAACTAATGAGTTTATGAACAATTTAAGTGACTTAGATTCAACTATATTGGTTGATGAACAAGGAATAACAATAGAAATCTCGTCATGATGGTGACAATCATTGTTATCAATCCAGAGCAATTCATGAATATTCCAAATATCCTCGCCCTTGAAATTGATATTGTTTAAGAGTTCTCTTTGTTCTTCTCTTTTGATTGGAAATAAAATATCAGGAGAGAATTCTTTTAGGTTGGAAACTTTTTTTCCAAGTGGGCCAGCCAATTTTTACTCCTTTACGCCAATACCTTTATGAAGAAGGTAGTAAGCTAGTGCAAAAAAGGAAGCAGTAAACCCAGATATTAAAGCGAAGGCCCCAAGTGGATTAATCTGGTAAGTCCCTAACATTGCGTATCTAAAGAAATCAACAACATAGAGTATTGGGTTTAATTTTGAAATAAATTGCCACTGATCACTAAGTATTTCTATTGAATAGAATATTCCTCCAAGATAGATCAAAGGCGTTAAAACAAAAGTTGGGATTATTGTCACATCATCGAAAGATTTTGCATATACACCGTTAATTAAACCTAATAGGGAGAAAAGAACAGATGTAATGATAATTGCAAATAAAGTTAATGGAATGTTATGAATAGTGAATGTTGTAAAAAATAAGCTCACTAAAACTACAACTATTCCAACAATGAAGCCTCTAGCAATTCCCCCCATGATGAAACCAATCAATATAGACCAATTTGGCATTGGCGAAATAATAATCTCTTCAATGGCTTTTTGAAATTTAGCCCCAAAAAATGCAGATGCTACATTTGCATACGCATTTGTAATGACAGATAGCATTATTAGCCCTGGAACCATAAACTCTACGTAAGTAAAGCCTTCATAGCCTGGCATTTCTCCTATTCTTCTTCCTATTAATTGGCCAAATATTAAGAAATACAATGCTGTAGTAATTGCTGGAGGAACTATAGTTTGAATCCATATCCTTAGGATCCTTCTAATCTGTGCGTAAGTTAAAGTTTTTAAAGATTGATAATGATTCATGATTTCGCTGTTAAGTTTAAAAATAATTGTTCTAGCCTATTGGTTTGATTTGCAATATTGGTAACTTCTATTTGAGCTAATTCAGGCTTGTTAAAAAGATTGCTTACAGAAGATCCTTTAGATAGTGTTACTGAAAACTTATTATCGTTTTCTACTTTAATATCAAAGCCAGGTATATTGAAACCATGAGGAAGATTAGAGCTTGTCTCAATAGTAAATACTTGGCTATCTAATTGTTTAAGTAGTTGTTTCATACTCGTATTTTCAATGATCTTACCTTCATCAATAATTGCTATGTTCTTACATAGATTTTCTGCTTCTTCTAGATAATGTGTGGTAAGAATAATGGTCGTTCCTGCATTATTTATGTCAATTAAGAAATCCCAAAGTCCTCTACGTAACTCTATATCAACCCCAGCTGTTGGCTCATCTAGAATTAAAAGTTCAGGCTCATGAATAAGTGATTTTATTATCATCACCCTTCTCTTCTGTCCTCCTGATAATTCGCGAAGAGTATCATCCTTTTTATCCCAAATTCCCATTTGTTTTAAATATTTTTCAGATTTTTCTAGAGCTGTTTTGTAATCTACTCCGTAATAGCCTGCTTGAGTGACAATAGTATCTTGCACTTTTTCAAACTGTGAAAAATTAAACTCTTGATTAACTACTCCAAGCTTTGATTTTGCTAGTGGGAAATTTTCATCTATGTTCACTCCGCATATTGAAACTTGTCCTGCATTTTTTGTAACAAGAGAGGAAATTATTCCTATTGCTGTTGATTTTCCTGCTCCATTTGGTCCAAGAAGTGCAAAAAAATCTCCCTTTTCAACAGAGAGACTAATATCTTTCAATGCATGAACATTGTTGCTATAAGTTTTGCTAAGGTTTTTTATTTCTAATGCTTTCATTAATGTCTTCGCGATAAATGTGCAACTGCATCAGAGATGCCACTTATAGTTAATGGGTACATTTTCTGTTCCATCAAGCCTGAGATCATGCTTATAGTTGATGTATAGTCCCAATGATCTTCGTGAACAGGATTCAACCAAACAGTTTTATAAAAATTGGATTTTATTTTCTTAAGCCAAAGTTCACCAGCTTCCTTATTCCAATGCTCAATGCTACCGCCTGCATTAGTAAGTTCATATGGGGCCATACTGGCGTCTCCAATAATTATTACTTTATGATTCTTGGTAAATTTGTTGATAATAGTTTGTGTTTCAACTCTATTTTCATTTCTTCTATAGTTATCAGTCCAGACAGACTCATAGATACAGTTGTGAAAGTAATAATATTCCAGATTTTTAAATTCTGATTTTGCTGCTGAAAAAAGTTCTTCACATAATTTAACAAATGGATCCATGGATCCTCCCACATCAAAGAAAACTATTAGGTTTATATCATTGAGTTTTTCTCTGATGTACTCCAATTCCAATATTCCCGCATTTTTTGCTGTACTTTTAATTGTGTTATCAAGACTGAATTCAAAATCTTCTCCTTTTCTTGCCATTCTTCTAAGCCTTCTTAAAGCAATTTTTATATTTCTCGTACCCAGCTGAACTGAATCATCAAGATTTTCATAAGTCCTTTCTTCCCAAACTTTTGCTGCCATGCCTTTGTTGGATTTTCCTCCAACTCGAATTCCATTAGGATGGTTTCCAGAATTACCAAAAGGTGAAGTTCCAGCTGTTCCTATCCATTTACTGCCGCCATGGTGAGCTTTTTTCTGTTCTTCTAGTCGTTTTTTAAACTCTTCCATTAATTTCTCTAAGCCGCCTAAATCTTTAATTTTTTTTAGGTCTTCTGAAGACAGATTCTTTTTGAATTGCTCTCTTAACCATTCATCTGGGATCAAAGTTTTAAAAATATCATCTAAATTTTCAATACCTCTAAAATAAATATCAAAAGCTCTATCAAATTTATCAAAATATTTTTCATCTTTAACTAAAACAGATCTTGATAAGTAATAGAACTCATTCCAATCAGCAAAAACTATTTTTTTCTCAAGTGCATTTAAAAGATCTAGAAGTTCTCTAACACTTACCGGTATTCCATAGGCTCTTACTGTATTAAAAAGATTAATTAGCACTTGAGTCTCTTCTGCTCATGAAAGCAAGACGCTGTAACAATTCAACATCCTGTTCATTTTTTATTAATGCTCCATATAGTGGAGGAATTAATTTACTTTGATCAGAAGCAAGCACTTCTTGAGCTAAATCATCGGACACTATCAGTTTCAACCAATCGATTAATTCAGAAGTTGATGGTTTCTTTTTAAGTCCTGGGACTTTTCGTATGTCAAAGAACACATCAAATGCATCTTTAAGAAGTTTCTTTTTAATTTTCGGTATATGGACATTGATAATTTTTTCCAATCCCTCTCTATCGGGGAATGCTATGTAGTGGAAAAAACACCTTCTTAAAAAAGCATCGGGCAAATCTTTTTCGTTATTTGATGTAATTATAACTAGCGGTCTCTTTTTAGCTTTTATGGTCTTATCTAACTCATAACAATAGAATTCCATTCTGTCTAACTCTTGTAATAAGTCATTTGGAAATTCAATATCAGCTTTATCTATTTCATCAACTAGAAGCACAATTTGTTCTTCAGAAGTAAATGCATCCCACAATTTTCCTTTTTTAATATAGTTTGCGACATCTTTAACTTTTTCATCTCCTAATTGAGAATCTCTTAGTCTAGAGACTGCATCATATTCATATAAGCCTTGTGTAGCTTTTGTGGTTGATTTGATGTGCCATTCAATTAAACGCATGTTTAAAGCTTCTGCTACCTCAACTGCAAGCATAGTTTTACCAGTTCCTGGTTCCCCTTTTATTAACAAGGGTTTTTCTAAATTTAGAGCAGCATCAACTGCCAACTTTAAGTCTTCTGATGCTATATATTTTTTTGTTCCTTGGAATCTCATTTGGACTAGGTTAGAGTTTATCAAAATTAATTTCAAATGTTATTAGCAGATAGTTGTTTCAATTTCACACATGAGAGCTTTAAAAAAGACTTAGATTCTGTAATTAATGATTCTCTATCTTCTAATATTAAGTATCTCTTTTGTCCCGCATCAAGAGAAATAGAAATTGAAGATATATTAGAAACATGTGAGAAAATGCCAGAAAATATATTTGCTGGCATAGGAATACATCCGCACCACTCTTCCGAATTAAAACCTAGCACTTACAGAGATTTAAAACAGCATACCAATCATGATTCTGTAAAAGCAATCGGAGAAATAGGTTTAGATTATTTTAGAAATTTTCAAAGTCATGAAATCCAAAAAAAATGCTTTGAAAATCTATTGGAACTTGCCATAGAAACAAAATTGCCAGCCTTTTTACATCATAGAGATGCTTTTTCTGATTTTTACCCAATTTTAAACAATGCCATAGATCGCTTATCTCCAAGTATCGTTCATTGTTTTACAGGCACTAAAGAGGAATTAAAAAGTTTTCTTGATTTAGGTCTTTATATAGGTATTACTGGATGGATTTGTGACCCTAAAAGAGGTAATGAGGTTAAAAGCTTATTGAAATATATTCCTGCTGACAGAATGTTAATTGAAACTGATGCTCCATACTTATTGCCTAAAGATTTAACTCCTAAACCAAAAAATAATAGGAATGAGCCAAAATACCTCAACCATATTCTTTCTGCTATAGCTAAAGAACTAGATATTTCAGAGGATGAATTGGGAAATTTAACTACAAATAATTTTAAAGTTTTATTTAAAGTTTAAATTCAATAGCACTGGTAAGAATCGGAATGACATTACCATGCTCACATGAATTGCAAGCGCTGAAAAAATACCAAAGAGAACTGTAGGATTAAAATTAGAAAATATAAAGATTAAAAATCCTACGATAATTGTTAACCCTGTGATCAATATAGCTCTACCAGTAGAATAGATTGTTTCTTTTTCACTATTTTCCTGTGATTTTTTTCTCTCTTGTAGATATCTCCAAGCAAAATGTATCGAATAATCGACAGACATTCCAACTGATATAGATGCAATTGTAATGGTCATGATATCTAACGGGATATTAAATATGCTCATCAAAGAAAGAACAATACCAACAGAAAATGCTGGCACAACAATAATAAATAATGCATTTAAAAATGATCTAAATAAGACCAATAGCATTAAAAAAATTGCTGCGAAAACCAAAGATATAGTTTTTATCTGTGAGCTAAATAGGCTCTGCAATAAATTGTTATATAAAACTCCTAAACCACTTACGGTATAACTGACATCACTATTAGATAAGACTTCAGAAAGAAAATTATCTACATCTAAGAGAAGTTGATTTCGATTTATACCGTCAAATGAATCAATCGTTCTGATTGTTATTCTTGCGCTTCTCTCATCTTCTGAGATAAATTCATTTAATAGATCTTTAGCTTTTTCACTTTCAATCAAAGAATTTTTTACAAATGCCAGCTCTAAATCGCTAATTTCATTATCATCATTTAATCTTTCAGCAAGCTGAACTCCATTTACTAGGCTTAAAGCTTTACCTAAAGCATCAAATTCAGTTAGGCCTTCTTGAACTTCTTCTAAAACATTCATATTTTTTTCACGCCACCAATAAGTAACTGTTTCTGAACCTTCGCTAAAGAAAAGATCATCTTCGTCGATAAAAAATTCTTCTTCGGGCAACTCTAAAATAATTTCTATTGGAGTTGTTCCTCCCAATTTATCGTCTATCAAAGACATGCCCTGATAGATCTCAGTATTTTCATTAAAGTAATCAATAAATTTATTCTCAACTTTTAGATTCGAGCTGAAATAAAAAAATAAAGGAAAACTAATTAGAAGAATTGGAAGGTAAAATTTTCTAACAAAACTTCTGCCTGTTAAGTAAATATTGTTATAGAAAAAAGGCACTAAACTCTTATTTTTATTTGCTGTTATATTTCTAATAGCTAGAGCGCTGGGAATAAAGATAAACGATACAAAAAAATTTAAACAGACTCCGACAGCCATCATTTTTCCAAAATCAATTACGGGCTTAATGTCACTTAAAATTAAAGATAAGAATCCTACAGCTGTTGTCAAAGCCGCATAGAAACATGGTGTAATAATCTTTGAAAATGATTCGGCGTTGGTAATGTCCTCTTCAACACCTTCTTGAACTTTAACAAGAATATGTATTGATATCGCAATTGATGCAATTAACAAAAGAGCAAGAAAATTTGAAGAGACTATGCTTATTGGCCAATCAAATAAACCTAGAATACCCATTGTAGATAACATAACTAAACCGGCATTTAATATGACCACTGACACTGACCAAAGGTCTCTAAAGAATAAAGTAAGTAATATGAAAAATATAATTACAGTCAGAGTGCCGAAAGTGTTTACATCAGCTTTAATAAAATCTATTGTATCGACCACTATCATTGCTGGACCAGCTAGATACATTTCAAATGTCTGATTGCTGTTAATAATAGCTCTTATTTCAGCCATAGCTTGCGAATAATCATCTCTATCATATAGGTTGATCTGCATAGCGGTAACTTCACCATCTTTACTGATTACTAACTCATTAAAAATTGGGCTTGTGCTCAATTCTTGTTTTGCTTTATCTAAATCAAGCTCATCGATCAATAAATACTTATCGTTATCAGCTGATTTAATTAAAGATACTTTTGGTTGCTCGAATATTGGTGCATCTAATATTGATATAACATCACTAACCACTTCTAAAGCAAGAAGTTTGTCTTGAACAGCTTTTAGCTGAATCAATGATTCTTGAGAAAATATCTGATCATTTTTAATTGCTAAAATTACGTATTCTGAAGTTCCAAATTCATCGTTTATTTCATCATAGATTTGATAATCAATATCGCTATCAAGAACTAGAGTCTCAGATGAAGCATCAAATCTAAAATTATTTAACCCTAGCAAAGAAGTGCCTAAGAGAAGAAATAATCCAAACAAGAATAAATATTTATGATTAATTATTTTTTGAAAAAAATCTTGAATCATTATTTAGCACACTCGGGAGAATCAGGATATTCACTAGATTCTTCCCATTGATTGCTAGTTTTTGAAACTATAGATATTGCGTGTATTTTTCCTACAAAATCTCCCATAGCTTTATAAACCAGTTTATGTCTATTTATCAAAGATTGATCAATGAATTGATCTGAAACAATAATGATTTTTAAATGAGAAACTGAGCCATTATAGCCACCATGATTAGGGCTTTCATCTATAACTTCGAGATGAATGCATTCAATATTTTCTGATAGTCTTTGCTCTATTTTTTCAATCATCTCTTGTTAATCCTTGTGATTTATTTTTTCTTGATATTGGTAAATTGTTTTCACTAATTTCTTCATATTGAACGTACTCTTTAAAAAAGAATTTTATTGCTAAATATCCAAATATAAATCCTCCAATATGAGCAAAATATGCAACTCCATCATATGTGTTTCCAGCTGCACTTATTAATTGGCCAAAGATCCACATACCAATTACTATGCTTGCGGGTATTTTTACAAATTGTATGAAAATAAAGAACCAAATAAATACTCTAATTCTTGCTTGCGGATATAGCACAAAATAAGCTCCCATTATTGCTGCTATGCAGCCACTTGCCCCAATCATAGGAACATCTAGACCGCCTGAGAAAAAAGATTGCAATAATGCAGCTGAAACACCACCAAGAGCATAAAATATTAAGAAATTAACTCTACCTAGATAGGCTTCTATATTGTCGCCATAGATATACAGAAAAAGCATATTGGAAAATAAGTGAGCAAAGCCACCATGCAAAAATGCAGAAGTAACGATGGTATGAAGATCATTAAAATCTGTAAAAACACTAGGCCTAACCCCATAGTCACTTACGAGTCTATTATTTGCTGCATCCCCTAGAGACATTTGATACAGAAAGACTAATACATTAATCCCTATGATCGTCCAAGTTAAAATTGGTTTTCTCGGTGTAGGGTTGTCGTCTGAAAGCGGATAAAAAAGAAACATTTTATTTAATTGGTATCAGTGAATCTATAAATTGGTCTGCAACTGTATCCCAAGTATAAGTTTTTGAAGATTGAAAGGTTGATTCTCTATCAACTTTTAATGCTTTTTCGACAGCTAAACTAAGATTCTCATTATCAAGTGAACCATTAACACCTTCTATTACTATATCTTTAGGTCCTGTAACATTGAAGCCGGCAATTGGTGTTCCACATGCAAGAGCTTCGATTAAGACAATGCCAAATGTATCGGTTTTAGATGGAAATACAAAGCATGCTGCATCTCTATAAAAATCAGCAAGCTCATCTCCCACTTTAAATCCAACAAACTCAACATCTGGATATTTTTTTTGATATGACTTAAGACTAGGACCTCCACCAACAACAACTTTAGGCAAATCAGATTCCATTTTTAAAAATTCTTCTATATTCTTCTCGACTGCGACTCTACCGACATAAAGTAAATACTTTTTTTTGCTTCCCTCTTTAGCTGGATAGAAGATTTTTTCATCAAAACCTCTAGACCATAGAAAAAGATCTGTAAAACCATCAGACGATAGATCTTCCATATGGCTTTTAGTATTAACAAGTGTCTTGGCTGCAGAATTATGGAACCATTTCAATAATCCCTTCGTAGCATCAAGACCAATACCAAATCTTTCATATACATATTCTGGAAATTTTGTGTGAATACAAGATGTATAAGGAATTTTGTGTTCTAAACAATAATGTCTTGCAGTTAATCCTAATGGTCCTTCAACTGAAATATGGAAATAATCTGGCTTAAGTTTTTGTATTTTCTTTTTAAGGTCCCAAAAATTCCATGCAACTGATATTTCTGGATAATTAGGAAGAGGAAATGTATGAAATAGCCCTGGATGTATTACATCAACATGAAAACCCTTTTCTTCTAGCTTGTCTACTACCGTGGTCATAGTTGTAACTACTCCATTAACTTGAGGCTTCCATGCATCGGTAACTATCAAAATTTTCTTCATAATTCTGCAGCCTTAGTAATATTATTGTTATTGTCTACTTTTATAAGCTGAATTGAACCATCCGTCAGCTCAACTATAGCAGAACATGATTCAATCCAATCGCCTGTATTTAGATAAAAATGGCTTTCAAATTTTTTAATTTCTGGTCTGTGATTGTGTCCACACATTAAACCAGCATATTCTCCTTTTTGGCATTCATTTTTTACTTTTTTATGGAACCCACTAGCTCCATCCACAAGCCTTTTGGTTAATGCTTTTAAACGTTTTGAAAGTGGGCGATTTATATATATGAGGCCGTCATAGATTAGACCTCCAAGCTTAGATATCCATTTTGCATTAGTGGTTACAGAATCGTATTGATCGCCATGTATTAGTAAAATTTTTCCGTGTTTTTTTGATATGAAATCATATCGCTCACAATGATCTAATTTATCTAATTGATTAATTATCGTGTGATAAGGCTCTCCTCTATTATATAGGTCTTCTAGTATTCTATCTTCTCTCAAAGGATCATCATGATTGCCAGAAATATATTTCACTTCTACACCTTGTTCTTTAAGCTCAATAAGTCTATCTAATATCTTCGTATGAATATCAGGCCAAAAGAAATTATCTTCCATTGCCCAAAAATCAATAATATCGCCAACAAGATACAGCTCTTTGCATTTGAGATTGCTAAGAAAAAGGTCAAGCTTATCGCTTTGGCAGCCACTAAACCCTAAATGTATATCTGATAAAAAAACAGATTTGTATTGATTATTCTGATCCATGTATCATTATTTTAATCTATGTCCCTTAAACAAAAAGAAGAAATTACAATTTGGGCCTTTAAAGATGGAAAAAAAGGCCATGAAAAGCAAATTAATGCATTAATTTCTGAATTGTCACAATTTAAACAGCTAAAAGTCTATGAATTTAACTCTTGGGAAGTGCATAGCTCTAAACCCGACATAATTATTGGAGCTGGCAATAACACTCATAAACATATGTTGCTAGCAAAAAAAGAACACCCAACAGCAAAAACAATTGTTTTAATGAAGCCCTCTATGAGGCCTACACAATGGTTTGATATAGCTATAGTTCCAGATATGGATACATATTATTTCAATAAGCCCAAAAATGTAATTTCGACTCAAGGTGTTTTATCAGAATACTCTGATCAAGAAACTATTCCAAAGACAGGCCTTATTGTCATTGGAGGTAAAAGCAGACACTATCATTTTCGAAAAAATGTCCTTTCACAACAAATTGAATGGCTTTTAAACGATATTTTTAAAGACTATAAATGGAAAATTACTACCTCACCAAGATCGCCTAACTTGGATCAACCAAATCATCCAGGAAACGCAGAATTTTATAGCTGGAAGAATACTGCCGAAGATTGGTTATCAAATGAAATGATGCGAAGTGAAATAACTTTTTTAACGCCAGAAAGTGTGTCGGTTTTATATGAAGGACTTTCTACTAAAACAATGGTTTATGTTTTTCATCATGAACATCACATTGATGATCAATATGGAAGCAAACGAAAAACTAAAGTCACTAGGAATATTAATAAGCTAAAGGAACAAGGCCACATAGGATATATTGACTCAAAGCGACATATGTTATCTCGTTCTATTAAGTCTGCTGAAATTATACATCCTCAAAAAAATATTCATCTGAAGGAAGTTAAAAGAGTGGTTGAAGAATTATTAGAAAGACTATGAAAATCTTGCATTTATTTTCTAGCAAAGTATTTGCTGGATTAGAGAGACACTTAGAAGAGCTTTCTTATGAACAATCAAAAAGCCATGAAATTGTTGTCGTAGGTCCTGAAAGTTTGAAAGAAAATTTTCGTTGCAAATATAAAGTCTTAGATACCGACCAATGGAGACATTCACCGATTCTATTGAATCAAACTAAAACAATAATTAACTCCATAGCTCCTGATGTATTGCATACTCACGCAAGCAAGATGACTAGCATTGTTAATAAATTCAAAGATTTAAATCTTCATGTCTCAACTATTCATGGAACTAAGAAAGATATTTCTCCTTTTGAAAAAACAGACTTTATATTTGGGGCTAGCAAAAAATCACTAGAGAGAATATCGTCATCAAATTCCATGGTTCTAGAGAATTGGGTCGACGAAAGCAGGTTTAGCAGCTATTCAAAATCTGAAAGTGAATATTTTCTTTACCTAGGTAGATTTGAACCCGTTAAGAACCCTAAAAGACTAATTAATGCTTGGAAAGACATAGATCATAAATTAATCATGGTTGGCGAAGGCGCATTGAAAAGTGAAATGCAAAATTTAATTAAAGATCTCAATTTATCTAATCAAATATCCTTAAAATCTGAAACAAATAATATTGCTGAACTATTCTCAAAAGCTAAAGCGCTAATAATACCTTCTAATAGAGAAGGTTCACCAAAAGTTTTATTTGAATCTCTTTTTTGTAATGTACCAGTATTGTCAACTAAATGTGGCATTATGAGTGATATGCTTCCTCCCGCTTCTCTTGCTGAAATTGATGATGAAAATTTTAAGGATTTACTATCTCAATGGGTTGATAACATTGGTGAACTAAAAACAATGCAAGAAGTTTGCTTTAAAAAAGTTAAACAAGAGAATTTACTTTCAATTCAAGCTGAAAAAGTTAATAAGGTTTATCAAGATTTATTTTCTAGAGCATCTAAATAAAATGAAACTGTTTTGGAGTGCATTAGGTCAGATGTAAGAAATACATTTGAAGGTTTTTCATCTGAAATAGATAAATTTTTAACAGTTTCGGCTAAAGATTTAAAGTTTCCAAATTCAACTTTGCCCTGTGGGTAGAACATTTCTAAAACTTCCCCTACACCGCCTCTATCCCAACCAATAATTTTTTTGCCCATCATTGCTGCTTCAAGAATAGTGCGTCCAAATGGCTCAGGTGTAGTTGAAAGATTTATCACTAAATCAGATAAATAATAAATCTCTCTAATATCGTCTTTCGCATCATAGAAAAAAACTCTATTTCTGATGTTGTAGTTCTCAATCAATCTGTTTAAGCGATTAAAATATTTTTTCTTTGCATTCTTATAAGGGCCAACAATTAAACCAGAAAAATTATCAGGCAATTCGGAGATCAATTTAATGAAAGATTCTTGTCCTTTCCATGATGAAAGTCTTCCAGGAAACACCACAATTTTCTTGTCCATTAGATCAGGTAAATTTTTATAAAAATTATCTAAATATTCCTGTTTAGGCTCAAACTTAGACGAAAAATAAGATTCATCAGATCCCCTGTAAATAAGCATAGGAGGCTTTTTTAGATGTCTTTCGTAATTGTCATAAATATATTGTTCAACTGTCTTAGATATAGCTATAACTCTGTCAAAACTAGCCATTATTCTGCTATAGAATGGCGTGCTATAAAGGCCATGAAAAGTTGAGAATATTAAAGGTCTTGGATTTTTGATAAAGAGTTTAGAGAGCTGTAAAACCCAAGCTGGTACTCTTGATCTGATATGAATAACATCAGGAGATATTTCATTGATTACATCAGCAAGTTTTTTTGCCTGGAAAAGAGTAAATAAACTTTTTTCTGCTATTTGAAGATGTATGTGCTTTCCTCCATCATCAATTAAATTTTTTACCTGCCTACCACCATTAGAAATTACATATGATTGATGACCTTTACCTACAAGATATTTATTAAAATCTAGAACCCCTCTTTCAACGCCGCCCGTATTTAATGTGGGAAGAATCTGAATTATTTTAAGTTTACGCATCTAATGAATTCACTCTTATTCTACCGTATCTTGTTTCTTCAAAATTTACATTAATGCCTGATAGAGTTTCTGTTACTAACTCAATCATCTTTGATGAATTGCCGCATATTATTACTAGAGGTAATTGTTCTTGATTGTTTAGCACGAAATCTTCGACCATAATTTTTACCTCATGATGTCTGACACCATGTAGATCAAGATTTAATAAGTGTTGCTCAAGAAAGGTTTTCAATCTCTATATATTTTTACTAGCTGTTCGCCTTTAGAATTTTTATAAGCTCTTGCCATGGCTGGCGTATTGAAAGTCATTGCTACATTGCCCTCAGAATCAAGCACTATAACTCCTCCATCCGCTCCAATAGATCTTAGTTTTTCAATAACTATTTCAGCTGCTTCATCTACATCTTTAGATTGATATTTAATTAGATCGCATATTTCATTTGCCACATTAAATCTGATAAAGAATTCTCCATGTCCTGTTGCAGAGACACCGCAAACATTATTTTCAGCCCAGGTGCCTGCTCCAATAATAGGAGAATCTCCAATTCTACCAGGCATCTTGTTAGTCATTCCTCCTGTGGAAGTTCCGGCAGCAATGTTGCCTTCCATATCTATTGCTACCACTCCAACTGTACCCATTTTGTTCTTTTCTTTTTTTATTCTTTTAGCGTCTTCTAATCTATCTTTTTGATAGAAATAACTGGGATAAACAATATCTAAACCAGCATCTTTAGCCACTCTTTCAGCTCCTCTTGATGAGAACATTACATGATCTGTGTTTTCCATAACATAGCGCGCTAAAGAAATAGGATTTTTAACATTAGTTACAGAGGCTACAGCTCCAGCATTATTATTGAGTCCATGCATGATTGAAGCATCGAGCTCTTGTCTAAGTTCAGACGTATAAACTGCTCCTTTGCCCGCATTAAAGAGTGGATCATTCTCAAGCAGTATTATTGCTTGTTCAACAGCATCTAAACTTGATCCACCACTAATAAGAATCTCATACCCCGTATTCATTGAGCCTTCTAAACCCTTCATAATCCCTTCAACTTGGCCTTCTGGCATATTTTCAAACCAACCTGCTCCGCCATGAACAACTATTGCTACTGGTTTGGAGCTAGAAAATAAAATTGACGAAAAAAATATAATTAATGTGATTAGAAATTTCTGCATCTTGTTTCTCATAATGAATTATTTAGTTGCTGATGTAAAATACTTATATGAAGTTAACAACTCCTGATTTATCTGACCAAAATGATGATGCAAAAGTCATTGAACTTTCATTCCAACACTATGGAAATATTAAATCTTTCTACGGACAAATTGAGACAGCAGTTTGTCCTGATGATAATTCTTATGTAAAAGAGATATTAGAAGAAGATGGCAACAATAGATTGCTTTTTATTGATGGTGCTGGTTCAATAAAATGCGCCCTTCTTGGCGACATGTTAGCTGGCAAAGCAATAGATAATAATTGGTCTGGAATAGTGGTAAATGGTTGTGTTAGAGATGTCGAAATTCTATCAAATCTAAATATAGGGATTATGGCTTTAGCGAGCTCACCAAAAAGAAGTGAAAAGAAAGGTAGAGGCAGCAGATCGGAGACCTTAAATTTTGGAAATCTTTCAATAAAACCAAATAATTGGGCTTATTGTGATCAAAATGGAATCTTAATATCAGATAAAGAGCTTAAATTTTAAAAGTAAGTTGTATAAATAAACACAAGCATAGCAATAATAAATACTGATCCTGCATTGAATAACGTTGAAGTTCTAAAATCTTCATTTGAGAATTGGAAAACTTTTTGGTTAGTCTCTGATCCAGAAAATAGATAACTAAATATAAAAGCTATTCCAAATGACACCATCATCTGATGCATGAAAGGCTCTATTAATGCTTCTTCGACATTGAGTACATATAATTTCATGGCCACGCCTGCAATAAGTGCCGCAACCGAGCCAATTAAAACAGATCTTGAGTTAGAAGTTCTGATAAAAATTGCTGATAAGAATACAAACAATATCACCGGACTAAAAAGTCCCATATATTCTTGAACATATTGAAAAGCTGAAGGCAGGCTACCAAGAAATATTGGAGCCACAACAATAGAAATAACTAAACCTGTTAATCCAGCTATTCTTCCAATATTTACTAAGCTTGGGTCATTGATGTCTTGATCTTTTCTGTAGATATCCATGGTAAATATTGTGCTGACACTATTTGACAATGATGCTAAAGAAGAAACAATTGCAGCAATCAAAGCAGCAAATGCAAGGCCTAGCATTCCGTGTGGTAGTAATGACAACATGGAAGGATAAGCGTTGGTTCTGTCGCCTTCTAAAGAAGGAATACTAGAGCTGCTTTCAAGCGCTACAGCAATTAATCCTGGCAAAACAACAACTATTGGCATAAAAATTTTAAGTACTCCAGCAAACATCAATCCGTTCTGAGCTTCATTTAAACTTTTTGCACCAAGAGCTCTTTGCGTAATATATTGATTAGTGCCCCAATAATAAAAATGTCCGATCCAAAGACCTCCAATTAACACCCAAATACCAGGCAGCTTTACATAATTTGCATAAGCTTCTGGATCTTCTGCCTTTGGTGTATACGATAAAATGGCATCAAACTTTCCCGAAAATTCGCTTTGAAGCATCATGAATCCTTCAATAACTCCATTCCCATCAGAAATCGCATTTAAGCCAAGATAAGAAACATACAGACCAGAAAAAACCAATAAAGCAACTTGGATAATATCTGTCATAGCCACAGATTTAAGCCCTCCATATAAGGAATAAGCAAGAGATAATCCGCCCAAAAGAATCATTGAAAGAATTAAATCTAACCCTGTAAGATTATTTATAGCTTTAGCTCCCATCCATAACACTACTGGCAAAATTACCATTACGTACATAATGAGCATCAAAACTGCCAGCATAGTACTAACTCTTTTATCAAAACGTTGCAGTAATAGCTGAGGCATAGTAAAAACTTGTTGCTTTAAATAGACTGGCAATAAAAATTTACCTATAACAATTAATGCTACTGCTGCTGTCCATTCATACGTTGCAATTGCTATACCAAATGCATAAGCATCTCCATTCATACCTATGAGCTGATCTGAAGATATGTTTGCTGCTATGAGAGAGGCTCCTATAGCCCACCAAGGCAATGATCTTCCTGCTAAAAAATAGTCCTCGGCTGTTTTCTTCTCACCCTTTTTTGTCATAGAGACATAAGTGGCTATAGCAATTAAACCTACAGCATACAAACCTACAATTAGGTAATCCAAACTATTCATATAATTAATGTATACCTATAATTGATAAAGGCAATACTCAGTAAACTTAATTATGGAAGATTGGAAAAATAAAACTATCTATCAAATATATCCAAGAAGTTTTTTAGACACATCTCGGAATGGTGTTGGTGATTTGAATGGAATTACTGAGAAGATTGATTACATTGCTGAGCTTGGTGTTGACTATGTTTGGGTATCTCCCTTCTTCAAATCACCACAAAAAGATTTTGGGTATGATGTTTCTGATTACAGAAAAGTAGATGCTCTCTTTGGTTCAAATGATGATTTCAAAAAATTATTAGATATCTTTCACAATAAAGGCCTGAAAGTCATTACAGACCTAGTGTTGAGTCATACTTCTGATGAGCATGAATGGTTTAAGAAGAGTAAGAAATCTAAAGCCAACAAGTTTTCAGACTGGTATGTTTGGCAAGACGGCAAACCTGATGTAGCGCCCAATAACTGGTTATCAGTATTTGGTGGAAGCTCATGGGAATGGTGTAAAGAAAGAGAGCAATACTATTTACATAATTTTCTTAAGTCTCAACCTGATTTAAATTTTCATAATGAAGAGGTTCAGAGTCAGATGCTAGATGAGATTGAATATTGGCTTAAATTTGGTGTTGATGGTTTCAGGTTTGATGTCATCAATTTTTTATTTCACGATAAAGAGTTAAGGAATAATCCTGGTAAAGATCCTAAATTAGTTCGCCCTCTTGGTTTCAATAAAGATAATCCATATGGTTTACAAATTCATGAATATGACAACACTAGGCCTGAGGTTATACCTTATCTAGAAAAAATCAGAGAGATTCTTGATAAATATAATGCTATATCTGTTGGAGAAATTGTTTCTGAAAACCCTCTTGAAACTATTGGGAAGTATACCAATGAAAAAAGACTTCATATGGCATATTGTTTTGAGTTTCTAGCAGAGGACATTAATTTTGGAGATATAGAAAATGTTGTTGAAGGCTTCTTTAATAATCATCCTGAATCATGGCCTTGTTGGGCTTTTAGCAACCATGATTCAAAACGGATTGCTTCTAGAATCAATCAAGACCCTAAAACAATTATGAAAAAACTGCTAAAACTGAGAGGTAATGTCTGCATCTATCAAGGTGAGGAGCTTGGGCTTTCAGAATCTGAAGTTGAATATGAACATATCCAAGATCCATTTGGGAAGAATTTTTGGCCAAAATTTAAAGGTAGAGATGGTTGTCGTGTTCCTATGCCTTGGCATTCTAAATCTAAAAATTTTGGTTTCAGCAATAGTGAAACTTGGCTTCCTGTTGAGAAAAAATATAAAAATCTATGCGTTGATATCCAGCAACAAGATTCAAATTCAATGTTGAATTTTACAAAAGAACAGATAGCTCTAAGAAAAAAAATCGCTACCTAGTTGTATTGCAGAATGGAAGTTGGGCCAGACATTCTGATCTAGGCAGCGACAATTAACTTAAATATATTTTATGTCTTTTTTAAACAATAATCATATTTTTTTTGTAAAAATAGCCTATTTGTAAGTTTTTTTGATAGAAAATAGAAAAAAATTAATTTTTTATTAGCTATTTAGCTTATTTTGATAGGAATGTTTATATTTCTTATTTATATATAATGCCTGTATGAGTGTATGGTTTAAAGACTACAAAATAGAAAATTTTCGTTCATCCATAAATATAGACAAACATCTAGAAATAGAATTTGTTGAGCTTGGAGATAATTATTTAAAAGCAAAAATGCCTGTAAACGAAAAAACTCGTCAGCCTTTAGGTCTTCTCCATGGTGGAGCTTCATGCGTTATAGCAGAAAGTACTGCTAGTTGTGCGGCATATCTAACTGTAGATCCAAGCAAAAAAACAGTTGTAGGGTTAAGCCTGACAGCAAACCATATAAAAAGCATTACTGAAGGTTTTGTATATGCAATTGCTTCGCCAAATCATATAGGAAAAAGTACATCTGTGTGGAATGTAAAAATAGAAGATGAAAAAGGGAATCTGATTTCTAAAATTGTATTTACTGCTATGCATAAGGACATAAAAAAATGAAATTTTTAAAAGTTTTTTTAATTGTTTTGTTATCAAACTTATTGCTTGCTGAATATCCAAAAAGAATTTTATTTATTGGTAATAGTTATCTCTATTACAACGATAGCGTACACAATCACGTTGAAAGAATGCTAATTGAACATTATGAAGATCAAAACATTATCACTAAATCAGCGACAATCGGAGGTTCTAGATTGCATAATCATAATATTGACCATCTGCTTGATTACAATAATTTACAACTAGATCGACAGATAGATTTATTAATAATGCAGGGCGGTAGTAAAGAGGTTACTACTTTGGAATTAAGGTCTAAATTTTCAAAGACTGCTATAGATTACAGCAGAAAAGCTCAAAAATTAGGTATAAAAACAGCTTTATATATGACGCATGCATATCTTGATAATGATCCTAGATACGAGCCAAACTTAATCAAAAAAATTGAACTAGCCTATTATGATGCTGGCAAAAAAAGTAAATCTGCAGTTATTCCTGTAGGAACAGCTTATGAAATGGCTTATAAAGAGAGGCCTAACATAAAGCTACATCATCCAGATGGAACTCACCCGGGATTGCTTGGAACTTACTTAGGGTCTTGTGTTGTATTTGCTGTTATTACTGGCTCTTCTCCTGAAGGTCTAGAATATAATTACTTAAATCAAATTTCTAAAGAAGATTTGAATTTCCTACAAAAGATTGCTTGGGAAGCATACTTAGAGCACAAAAAACAATACAATTAACCTAATGACTGAATTAATCCTTTCGGTAAAGAAACAAGTCGATACTCAAATAAAAGAAATTGGCAGTTTAGGTTTAGCTGTCGTCTATACAATAGGCCACATCATTATTGCCTGGGCCTGTGCAACTTTAATTTTTGATGCATCTTTTTCTTTGGCTGCTGCAGATGCCATTATTGAGCCAATAATCAATGGTTTTTGGTTCTATTTTCTTCATAGAATCGCAAAAAATGCCTTAAACACCTTAACTTTGACGTCTATTTATACGCTGGGGCATTTTTGTATTGCAACTTTATGGGCATCTTTTATTTTTGATGTTTCTTTTAATGAAGCTGCTGTAGATGCCATTATTGAACCAATACTTAATGGTTTTTGGTTCTATCTTTTACATTCAATGTGGAAAAAGCAGAATAGCTAAACTTTTTTCTTCCAAATATATACCCATTGAGCCAAAACTGTAATTCCGCAAATTAAGGTAAAAATAAGGTAATAACGAATATTGATAGGATCATCAACCGAAAGGCCCATAGGGCTATCTAAAGGCAATCTTTTATTTACTTCTGCAATTCCCGGTATCAGATGGAACAAGACACTTCCTGTATATGACATTGCTTGAAGGTATTTTGAAATGCCAAGAATATTGTATTTTTCTGAAGCCAAACCTAGAAAAATTGCAATTAAAGTAAAAACTGCTAAAAGATGAGCAAGATTAAAACCACCATTTTTATATAGCATCAGTGCAGTAGCAGCAGTTATGGCTGTTGCAATTAAATAAAATTTACCCAATGAATTTTTCACAGTAATAAAACCCTGTGTTGCGATTATAAAAATTGCTATCAAAATAGCTAAGGTGCCTAAAATAGTGTGTATCCAGCCAATAAATGATATTTCCATAATTCCTTTTTTTAAATGGTGGAGCCAAGGGGGATCGAACCCCTGACCTCAACACTGCCAGCGTTGCGCTCTCCCAGCTGAGCTATGGCCCCAAAAACCCTTTATTTTAAATTAATTCAATGTGTTTTAAAACTTGAAAAATACAATGTTTTCTAGTTAAATAAACTAATAATGAGGGGGGTCTCAATATGACCAAGATTAAATATTTAATTTTATTAATGTGTGCTGTCGTTTTTTCAGTGAATGCACAGGAAACAGACGACGGTAATGATGTAGAAGAAGTGGTTGTTACTGGTACGCAAATTAAAGGCGCCAGAATTAATGAAGCTTTACCGGTTACGGTTATTACTAAAGATGATATCGATGATAGAGGTGTCAACTCTGGTGATGAGCTTTTAGCAACTATTACAGAACAAGGTGTTAACCAGTTTAACGACGTCGGTTCAAACGGCGGAGGTGTTAACGCTTCAAGAGGTGACGTAGGAGCTTTTGATATCAGATCTTTAGGTACAGGTAATACACTTGTCCTATTGAATGGTAGAAGAATGATCTCTACACCTTCTTACCAGACGGAAGAAGTAGGTGGAAGTTATGTTCCAGTCGCCACAGTTAATTCAAACAATATACCAGTATCTCTAGTGGATAGAGTTGAAATACTTAGAGATGGTGCAGGAGCTGTTTATGGTTCCGATGCTGTTGCTGGTGTTGTAAACAATGTTCTTGAAACAGATTTTGTTGGTTTCGAGATGAGAGGAAGATTCCAGAATTGGCAACACTTTAATCGTGATGACCATAAATTCTCAATGAAATGGGGTCAAGACTTTAATGGTGGAAAAACTAATATTTCAATGTTTTTTAGTTTTTATGACAGAGACAGAGTTGCAGCTGCTGAAGATGAAATCATGGGTAGATGTGACTATGACGATCTAGTTCCAGATCAGTTTAATAGTGCTTTCTATAGATGTTCATCTAACTCAGCATGGGGACAATTTGATATGAGTGGTACTGCTGCTTATACAGATAGTTCAGGTGAGTTCTTAATTTACCCTGCTGGAGACCCTGATTGTGTATTAAATTTAGGTAATGGAGTTTGTGCTGCTAAAGATACAGCAGGAAACCTTATCCATAACTGGAACGGACAAAGAGATGTTCTTGGTGATGTCCAAAGACATAATACTTTCATTTTCATTAACCATGACTTAGGTGATGGACGTGAAGCATTTGCAGAATTTGGTCAGTATAGAAGTGAATACAATGGTAATAGACACTCCTCTTCATCTTTCTCTTCTGTAAAACACGTAGTTCCTGCAACGAACCCTTATAACTTTACTGGTAAAGCATTATTAATGGATAACTATAGATTTGTTGATGCTGGACCAAGAATTGTCGATAACGATAAAGAGACCAATAGAATGTTAATGGGTCTTAGAGGTGTTACTGACACAGGATGGGATTGGGAATCAGCAATATCATATTCAACTGCTGAAGCCGAAGATGTTACTCACAATAGAGTTTCAAATACTCTAATGGACCAACTATTACAAGCCACTGGACCAAACGCTTATAACCCCTTCAATGGTGGTGGTGTATATATTAGTCCGAGAGTATCACATAACCCTGTGGACTTAACTCCAGGCGGAATAGGACCTGCAGTTGTAGACGTATTTAGAAACAACGAAAGAACTATGACAACTTTTGATATGAGATTTTCAAATCCTAATGTTTGGGAAACTAAAGCAGGTTGGATAGGTGTCGCTGTTGGTTATGAGTTTAGAAGTGATTCCTTCAAGGACGACAGAGACCCAAGACTTGATGGAACTATTGTCTTTACTGAAAGAAAAACTAGCGGTAGTCTTTCAACAAGTCCAGGAGATACATACCCTTATGTTTCAGATGTTGTTAACAGTAGCCCAACACCTGATGGCAGTGGTAACAGAACAGTTAACTCTTACTATTTAGAATTAGATGTTCCTGTTGTAAGTCCTGAACAAAACGTTCCTTTCGTTCAACAACTTGATTTACAGGTTGCTTATAGAGCTGAAGCATATTCAGACTTTGAAGGTACAGAAGTTCCAAGATTAGCTTTTGGTTGGAGAGTAGCTGATTGGCTAAAATTCAGAGGGTCATCACAAGATACCTTTAGAGCTCCTAACTTAATTACAATCAACGAGAGTCTAGTTGTCAGAAACAATACCAGAAATGATGCTGCTACTAAGTACGCAATCGCTCTTGGTGCTGACACTGATGATTCTGATGGTAGATATTCTGTCCAAAGAGCTGCTACAGGTAGTAACCTGCTTAAAGCTGAAGAATCAGAAAATACTACAATGGGAATAGTTCTAGAATTTGATAATCTAACATTGACTTATGACATGTGGACTATTGAATCAGAAAATACAATTGGATTATTTGGTGAAGAGAACCATATGTTGTATGACCTTCTATTAAGGTTGCAACAAAATGATCTTTCAAATTGTGCTGCTGTAGTTGGTAACCCAGCTGTAGTAAGACAAGCACCAGACAACCCTCAAACTTTCTTAGATGCTGGTATTTGTCCATTTGGTTTAGCAGAAAGAGTTGAAGATAAATACGCCAACTTAGCTGCTAGAACAGTAGAAGGATGGGATGCAGGTGTATATTTTGATTGGGAATCAATGTGGCCATTTAATGGTACATGGTCATTCAAGCATCAGATCTCAATGCTTACTGATAAATCACAAGGCTATGGTGCTGAACTGCAACAAATAGATGATGCTATGGATGCAGGAACTGTTCCACTCACAGCAATAGATGGTTATGGAAACCTTCTTGCTATAAACGGTGCGCCTAAGAGAAAAACTTATACTTCTCTTAGATTCAGACGTGGCGATTGGGCTGTTGGATGGAATCAGAATGCTAGAAGTACTGTTTGGGAAGATAGAACTCTTTCATCTGCAGGCGCAATGTGGGGCGTAGCACCGCATAAGACAATGAACTTGTATACAGATTACTACACAAATTTTGCTGAAAGTGATCTAAGAATAAGAATGGGCGTAAACAACCTAGAAGACGAAAGAGCTCCATTAGCTTCTTCTAGAATGGGTTACTTTGAAGATTTAGATAATAATTTAAGAAGAAACTTCTACGTCGATTTAAGATTTACATACTAAATCTTGTTTTTTGTTTGAGGCGCGATTAATTTCGCGCCTCCTTTTTTTATGAGCAATATTTCTAGTCCAAAATTTATAGGTTTTGCTTCTGGATTAATTCTTTTTTTCTTTACGCTACTGACTTCACCTCCTGGTGGTCTATCAAGTGAGGCTTGGCATGTTGCAGGTGTAGTTCTTTTGATGGCTTGTTGGTGGGCAACTGAAGCAATACCACTTCCAGCTACTGCCTTAATTCCTTTAGCACTATTTCCATTGCTTGGTATCTATGATTACCCAGCTAAAAAAGCATTTACAGAAGTTGCGGCTCCATATGCTCATCCCAATGTATTTTTATTTTTAGGTGGTTTTATTTTGGCTTTAGCTATAGAAAAGGTAAACCTACATAAAAGAATTGCTTTGAAGATGCTCTTATCTATTGGTACAGATGCGAAATACTTAATAGGTGGTTTTATGCTTGTAAGTGCTTTGATTAGTATGTGGATTATGAATACTTCAACAACTTTAATGTTATTGCCTATAGGTTTAGCTATTGCAGGCGTGGTACAGAAAACAACTTCTTTGGATAAAGATTTTTCTAATTTTCAAACTGCTCTGTTATTAGGAATTGCTTATGCTGCAACAATTGGAGGAATGGCAACTCCTATTGGTACAGGACCAAATATTGTGGTCATAAGCCTCATACAAGAACAAGGATTAGAAGTGTCTTTTAATAATTGGATGCTTTTAGCGACACCAATATCAGCAATTATGCTATTAGTAGGTTGGTGGTTACTGACTCATATAATTTTTCCAGTGCATATCAGTGGCACTCAAGAAACAAAAAAATCCCTACAAAAAATGTATGAAGATTTAGGCAAAATAAGTGTAGATGAAAGAAGAGTTTTAGTTATATTCTGTTTTACAGCTCTTGCTTGGATGACTAGAGATCTACTAGACAATCTATCTTTCTTAAGTGGGTTAACTGATTATGGTATAGCCATTATTGCTGCTTTAGCTGTTTTTATAACTCGATCTAGTAAGGGTTCGGGATTAATAGAGTGGAGTGCAACAACGAAATTACCATGGGGCATATTAATTCTATTTGGTGGTGGCTTATCAATGGCCAATGCCATAATGGGTTCAGGCTTAGGAGCATGGATAGGAGATTCTATCCCTGCTTTAAATGCAGCATTATTAATTTTATTAATTGTTGTTTTAATTGTTTTTCTTACTGAACTTACAAGCAATCAAGCTACAACAGCTACCTTTGTACCAATAATGATCCTTCTAGCAGTCTCAGAACAAAACTTAATGCCAGATGGTTCAAAAGATTTAAGCCTTATTGCACAACTTGCGATTCCAGTAGCTTTGGCTTCAAGCTGTGCTTTTATGTTGCCAGTTGCCACACCTCCCAATGCAATAGTTTATGGTTCAGAGAAATTTAGCATTGGGCAAATGATGAGGGCTGGTCTTTATTTCAATATTGCAGGAATCATAATTGTTACGGTATTCTGTATTTATATGCTTCCATTAATATTCTGATGTTACGTTTATCTCTATTACTACTTTTATCGCTATTTATTAGGTCACAAGAATATCTTGAATATTCTCATCCTTTCCATCCAACAGTGTCTGATAAAGGTATGGTTGTAAGTCAGAACTATATTGCTTCTGATATAGGCGCAGAAATACTGTCAAAAGGAGGGAATGCTGTAGATGCAGCCGTTGCAGTAGGTTTTGCATTAACAGCAACACTACCAAGAGCTGGAAATATAGGTGGTGGCGGTTTTATGCTCATTTATGATGCAAAAAATAAAACCATTGTTAGTTTAGACTTCAGATCTATGTCTCCTGAACTTGCTACACCTGATGTATACAGAAAAAATGGTGAGCATCAGAGCTCACTATCTAGATCTGGTTACAAAGCAATTGCTGTTCCTGGTACTGTTGATGGTCTTTTTACAGCCCATGAACTATATGGCTCTATAAGCATGAAAGAATTAATTCAACCCACTATTGATCTTTGCATTCAAGGTATACCGCTTACGAGCGATCTTTATGGTGCCATACAAAATACAAAGACTCTAACAAGAGATGAAGAATCAACAAAAGTTTATTTAGATGAGAGTCTAGAAGTTGGAGGGAAAATTAAATTATTGGATCTTGCTGAGACTTTAATAAAGATACGAGATGAAGGTAAAGCTGGTTTTTATGATGGTGAAATTGCAGAAAAAATTGAAAAAGCCATGATAGAAAATGGTGGGCTAATAAGGAAGAGTGACTTAAAGAAATATAAAACAAATATTGCTCAGCCAATTTCAATTGAATATAGAAATAAATCTATTTTTGCTCAAGGCCCTCCAAGTGGTGGTGGAGTTGTCATTCTAACTGCCTTACAAATATTGAAGAACTTTGATTACAGCAATTTAAAACCAAATAGTGCGCAATACTTACATATTCTTGCTGAATCATTAAAGCATGGCCATCAAAATAGATCTAAATTTATTGGAGATCCTAAATTTTATTCTGCGCCTTTAGAAGATATGCTGTCAGATGCTAATGGCAATCGCAGAGCAAAAGAAATTGACTTCAAAAAAACGACTTCTTCAGATCGAATAAATAGAGTTACAAGATCAATTGAATCTAAATACAAAGAATCAGAAGATACCACTCATTATTCAATAGTGGATGATAGCGGAAATGCTGTTTCAGTTACTTATACATTGGGTTACTCATTTGGTTCTGGAGTAACAATTCCAGGAACAGGCATTCTTACAAATAGCCAAATGAATAATTTTGCTAGTAATTATGGTTTAGAAAAATCAATTAGTAGAAGCACATCAGAAGCTAACAAACTTGAACCTTTTAAACGGCCTATGAGTACAATGAGTCCTGTAATGGTTTTTGATGAAAATGGAAGCTTAGAGCTTATTACAGGGTCTCCTGGAGGCTCTAAAATACCGGCGATTAATCTACAAGTCTTAATAAATGTAATTGATTTTGATCTTGATATAGGTCTAGCAACGATGATGCCTAGAATTCATCAAGATTGGCCTTACTACAGCCTTCAAGTTGAAAAAACACTAAATAATGATACTAAAAGAATGCTCGAGGGCTATGGGCACAAACCAAAAGAATCAAAAACTATGGGAAGTACTCAAAGCATCCATATTAAAGATGAAATAAATTTTGGTTTTGCTGATTTACGAAGACCTGACGCCAAAGTCAGTGTGCAGAAATAACCTTTAAGGCTTTATCTAATCTCTCAATTGTCTTATTTTTTTCAATTAAATATATAGTTGAGCTAAGAGGAGGAGATTTTGCCCTACCCACTAAAGCTACTCTAAGAGGCAAACCTATTTTAGGCATAGGCAGATCCAAATCTTTCATAGCGGAATTAATAATTTCCTCAAATATTGCTTCATTCCAATCACTTATTGAATGAATTGATTCTTTAAAATAATTTAGGACCCTCTCACTCTCTAATAGATGTTTGTCAAAGTCAGCTTTGTCGTATTCATCAAAATCAATTACAAATGGTTTTATAAAATTTGATATCTCTGAAAAATTATTGCCACTTCCTACGCAAAGCCTCACTAATCTTTTAGGGTCATGATGGTCAGATAATGAAAATCCATTTTTTTCATTAAAGATTTTAAGTAAATCCATTAATTCATCATCAGTTTTCATAGCCATATGGTTCTGATTGATAAAGTTAAGTCTCTCTTTATCGAATACAGCTCCTGATCTTTGAATATCACTAACATCAAATATTTTAATTAGATCATCTGTTGTGAATATATCTTTTTCTGTATTTGACCAACCTAATTTTGCCAGCATATTTAAAACGGCTTCAGGTAAATACCCTTCTTCTTTATAAGACATTAAATCTGTAGCTGCATGTCTTTTTGACAATCTCTTTTTATCTTCTCCAAGCACTAGTGGTAAATGAGCATACTTAAAACCATCATAGCCAAGTGCATTAATAATTTGGATTTGTTTAGGGGTGTTGGGCAAATGATCCTCTCCTCTAATAATGTGTGTCACTTGCTGATAATTATCATCGATTACATTACAAAAATGGTAAGTTGGTGAATTATCACTTCTTAGAATTACTAAATCGTCTAATTCTTTATTAAGAAACTCAATATCTCCATAGACTAAATCTTTAACTAATGTTGAGCCTTCTTTATTAACCTTAAGTCTTATTGCGCCATCATCTTTATACGCCTTACCCTCTTCCACCAATCTGAAGGCTTCTTCTTTATAGATATCAAACCTATCGCTTTGTTTGATTGGTTCATGATCTGGGTTAAGCCCAACCCAATCTAAACCATCGATGATTGCAGTTATATATTGTTCCTCAGATCGTTCTTTATCAGTATCTTCTATGCGAACTAAGAAAGTCCCATTATTTTTTCGTGAAAAAACAAAATTAAAAAGTGCTGTCCTAACGCCACCAATATGAAGATAGCCAGTTGGACTTGGTGCGAATCTTGTAACAATTTTTTTTGTCATCTATTAGCCTCTTTTTCATTTCTTTGTGCCATCATCTCTATAAATTTATTATGTTCTGTTTCATCTGTGTTATTGCTAGAAAATTTAATGAACTCTAAATTATTTACTTGAGATTCATCCTCTTTTGTATTTTGATTAGGAGCATTCTCAGCTAAATCAAAGGTTACTTGTCCCCCTGTTAGGTTTAAATATGTATCTGCAAGTATTTGAGCATCAAGTAATGCTCCATGATGAGTTCTATCGTAACCAGATATCCCTAATCTATTAGATAATGCGTCTAGGCTATTTCTTTGCCCTGGAAATACTTTTCTGGCATGAACTAAAGTATCAAAAACAGTACATATATCTCTAATATCAGAAATTTGGTGTTTCATTACCTTTAACTCATTGTTGATAAACCCTACATCAAACTCTGCATTATGTATTACTAATTCAGCACCTTTTACAAAATCGATAAATTTATCAGCGATATCTTTAAATTTTGGAGCCTCATTAAGTTGTTCTGGTGAAATGTTAGTTATTTCTTGTGCCTCTTGGCTTATTTCTTTTCCTTCTGGGTTTATATAAGTCTGAAATTCATTCCCTGTCTTTTCTCTGCCTAAAATTTCAACGCAGCCTATTTCAATGACTCTATCACCGGCTGAGAAATCAAGTCCTGTTGTCTCAGTATCAAAGCAAATTAATCTAGCTGACACTATCTACTCCTAAATTAGCCAAATAATCTGCTCTTTCATTGCCTGGATCCCCATCATGCCCTTTTACCCAATGCCACTCAACATTCAGAGTGTTTGATAGTTCATCTACTTCCATCCAAAGGTCTCTGTTAGCTACAGGCTTTTTAGATGCTGTTCTCCAATTGTTTGATTTCCAATTAACGATCCATTCGGTAATGCCTTGTCTTAAGTACTTAGAGTCTGTATACAGCTCTATAGTTTCTGAAGTTCCGTTTAAATACTTTAAGGCTTCAATTGCTGCTTGCATCTCCATTTGATTATTTGTGGTATCAGATTTTCCAGCATAAAGTTCTTTTCTAGAATCTCCATCTATAATTAAAGCTCCCCAACCTCCTGGTCCGGGGTTACCTTTACAAGCACCATCTGTATATACTTTAATAGACATATAATCTAATTATAAAGTAATGAATATCTTTGATATACCTGCATTTACTGATAATTATATTTGGGCAATTCAAATTGATGACTCTATAACAGTTATTGATCCAGGAGATTCAAAGCCAGTACTCAATATTCTTGAAGAAAAAAAATTAAAACTCCAAGATAT
>CAYFES010000001.1:22750-31259 GCA_964342225.1 uncultured Gammaproteobacteria bacterium | reverse complement strand
TATGAGAAAAGATCTAACATTTCATACCCCTTTCTAATTACAAGATTAAGCGCTGGTTCTTCAAGACCAAGTAAATTTAAATATTCTTTTTTATCTTCTTGGTCTAAATCAACAAGTTCACCTTCAGCTTTAGCAAAGACCTTAATGATGGATAGATTATTTTTTGCAGCGTAGTCTTCAAGTTCTGGAAGATGGGTATTTTTATTCTCATCTTCATGTAGATTAGCTATAAAAAAGAATGGTTTTCCTGTGACAAGCTGCATTTGCTTTAAAAACTCTTTGTCGTTTTCTTCAATAGCAATATTTCTGATTGGGATATTCTGATTTAATCCAGCCTCAAGCTTTTCTAATAAATCATGCTCTGACTGAGTTTCTTTATCTCCGCTTCTTAACTGTTTAAAAATTCTCTCCCTTCTTTTTTGGACTATTTCCAGATCACTAAGGATTAGTTCTGTATCAATAGTCTCTAGATCACTGATAGGTGAAATTTTTCCTTCTACATGAATAATATTAGTGTCTTCAAAACATCTAATGACGTGAGCAAAACATTGTGTCTCTCTAATGTGGGAAAGAAACTTATTACCTAGACCTTCTCCAGAATGTGCGCCTTTAACTAAGCCAGCTATATCAACAAATTCCATGAAGGAGGGTATTACTTTTTCAGGTTTAACTAAGGAAGCTAATTGATCAAGCCTTTCATCAGGTATGTTAACGCGTGCTATGTTTGGTTCTATTGTGCAGAAAGGAAAATTCTCTGCATCGATCTTTTGAGAAGTGAGAGCATTGAATAAAGTCGATTTACCAACATTGGGCAAGCCAACGATTCCACATTTAATGCTCATTTTGTATGAAGATCATTCATGGCGATAAGCCATTCTTTATTTAGCAGTTGGTCAAGTGACTCATTAGCTTTTGTGAAAGCGTTATTAAGTCCTTCTTTTTCACTTGGGGTTGGTTTCTTGATAACCCAGGCATTTGTCTCCTCTTTAACTGGAGGATGACCAATACCAAGTCTAAGTCTGACAAAATCATTTCCTACCTTATTAATAATGTCCTTAAGTCCTCTATGGCCGCTGTGACCTCCACCTATCTTTAACTTTACTTCACCAGGCTCTAAATCCATATCATCATGAATAACAAGAACATCATTTAATTCTTTAACTTTATATTTTTTGATTAAACTTAGAGTTCTGCCGCTATTATTTATGAATTCATTTGGCTTAACAAAACCAATTTTTAGATCTTTGTAAGTTGTTTCACCAAGAAGGCCTTCTATTTTGTTTGATTTTTTTAATTCAACGCTTAGTTGATTACAGATTAAATCTAAATAGTCATAGCCAGCATTATGTCTGGAATGATTATACTTATCTCCTGGATTACCTAGACCGACTATACAAAGATCTAACAAGTTACTCTGATTTTTCCCCAGAATCTTCTGAGCTATTATCTTCAGCAGGTTTTTCATCTGCACCTTCTGTTGTTTCTTCTGTTCCTTCTTCTGTTCCTTCTTCTTCGTCTTCAGCTATTTCATCTTCAAAGTCTAGAGTACCACCTCTAGCAGTTAATACAGAAACTAATACAGGGTCTTGTTCTTTAAGATTTGTTGGGAAATCATAACCTTCATTTAAAGATAATGAGCTTAACCTGACATTTTCTTTAGTTTTGATTTCTTCCATATCAACTTCAATAGATTCTGGAATTGATTCAGGGCTTGAAAGCACTGTTATTTCTTTACAAACATGGTTAATAACACCACCCTCCATTTTTACGCCATAGCAATTATCTTGATTCTTAAGAACTACAGGGACAGTAACAGTTACTTGAGTTCCTTTTACAACTCTTTGAAGATCTATATGAGTAAATACATTTTTTGAAGGATGTTTTTGCACTTCTTTAAATACCACATTTTCTTTTTTGCTTTCTATTTCTATTTCAACTATTGAGTTAAACAATCCTTCATTAGAAATAATTTTTAGTAATTCATTTTTTTGTACGTAGATTGGTTGAGGCTGGTCTTTTCCACCATAAATAATGCCTGGAACTTTATTATCTTTGTAAATAGCTTTTTTTGGCGCTAATCCACCAATTTCTTCTCTTTTCTCTGCCTTAAGCTTTAAAGTTTCCATTATTTAAATAATTCACTGATTGAATCACCAGTTGCTATACGCGTAATTGCCTCTGACAATATAGGTGATATATCAAAGACGTCTATTTTAGGGCATTTTTTAGATTTGTCACCAATATCGATAGAGTTTGATACTACCAATTTATCTATTGCAGAATTGTTTAAATTCTTAATAGCATCGCCCGATAATACTGGATGTGTAATATAGGCAATTATTTCTTTTGCTCCCTTGTCTTTTAGAGCATGACTCGCATTACTTAATGTTCCGGCTGTATCAATCAAATCATCCGGCACTATACACACTTTTCCTTCTACATCACCTATAAGATTGATTACTTCTGATTCATTCGCTTTCTCTCGCCTTTTATCTATTATTGCAAGATCTTGCACTCCTAATGTCTTAGCTACTGATCTAGCTCTAATAACCCCACCTGTATCTGGTGATACAACTTGCAGATCCTCAACATCATATTTCTCAAGCAAACCCTTCACCATGATGTTTGCGGTATAAATATTATCAACTGGAAATGAAAAGAATCCTTGTATCTGTTCTGAGTGAATATCCAAAGTAATTATTCGAGAAATTCCAACTTCACTTAACATGTCTGCAATAACCTTTGCACTTATGGGCACTCTTGCAGATCTAACTCTTCTGTCTTGTCTTGAGTAGCCAAAGTAAGGAATTACAGCTGTTACAGATCTTGCTGAAGCTCTTTTCAAAGCATCTACCATTAGAACCAATTCCATTAAGTTTTTTTCAGCAGGATTATTGGTAGATTGAATAATAAAAGTGTCTTTACCTCTTACGTTCTCATTAACTTCTACATTTATTTCACCATCACTAAAAGTTCCCACTTTCATTGGGCCAAGATCTGTTTCTAGATTCTTAGCAACTTTCTTTGCTAGATCTATATTTGAATTCCCTGTAAAAAGTACTCTATTACTCATATTGCATATTATACATAGTGGCTGGGGTGGTAGGATTCGAACCTACGAATGGCGCCACCAAAAGGCGCTGCCTTACCACTTGGCCACACCCCAATCCGAAACAAAGTCTTAGTATTCTAATCCTTTAGCGAGAAAAATTCTAAAATTCTTACCAATTTTTTCATTAATAATCTCTTTCTCGCTTTCTGAAGGATTTTGTAAAAATAATGTTGATCCAGTGCCACTTAATTTAAGCTTTTCAAAGGTTTTATTTGGTAATTGACTCCTAAGAAGGCCATAAAAATCTTTAAATTCTTCATTTTCTTTAATTAACACAGGCAAGAAGCTATTAATTTCCTTATTTTCGATATTCTGAAATTCAAGATAGGTAGATTTATAAAGGTTCTGGGTGGAAACAAATATTTGAGGACAAATTAGTAGATATTCAGAAGAATTAAATGAACTTTTGCCTAATATGTCTCCAATTCCTGAAGCATAACAACTTTTTTTATGCACAAAGACAGGCACATCTGCACCTAAAGCTAAAGCTATTTCAGTATTATCAATATCTTTAATTTGGATATTATGAAATTCTGCAAGAAATCGTAGAGCAATTGCTGCATTTGAACTGCCGCCACCCAATCCTGCTCCTATTGGGATTGATTTCTTAATCTTTGCTTCAAATTTTTGATTTACTCCATATTTTTCATTAAACCATTCAATAGTTTTAGTTATGGAATTGTTATCTTTTATTACCTTCTCATTTGAATCTATTAGAAGGCCATCACTTTCTTTAAATGAAACTTCATCATATAGGTCAATAATTTGAAAATGAGTAAGAATCTCATGATAGCCATTATCGAGTTTTGTCATTACATTCAAATAGCTATTTATTTTTGCGTAAGATCTGTATTTATATTTCATCTAATATCAAATTAATTCTTGAATTGTTATCTTCCCTAGCTATTTGGATATTACAGCCTTGATTGGAATCGCATTCATTTACTAACAAAAAGTAGAACTCGGATGGAGAAGGTAGTTTTTTTTGAAGCTGAGCATATTCTTTATTAGAGCTTTTCCATGAATTGCCTTGGCTAAATACGCCATATAAAAGATTGATTCCTAATGTGTCATATACTTCAATAGAAGATTCTTTAATATTTGATGCTATTTTTACTTTAAATATTGAAGATTGTTCTTTAGATATATAAGATAATTTTCCTTCTAGATTGTAACTTTTATTAGATGTATTTAAACTTGCACAGCTAGTTAAAATCAGAATTAGAGAAATTAGCTTTAAATAAGATTTAAAATAATAATTATGGAATTTCATTGCTGGGGCATAAGTCATAAATCTACCTCTTTAGAGGTTAGAGAAAAATTTGCGTTTAATAAAGACAAGATTGATGAAATTTTAGCAAAACTTAAAACTTTGACAGCTTTTGACAACGGTATTTTCCTATCGACATGCAATAGAACAGAATTTTATTCATTTTGCCCAAGAATAGAAATAAAGAAATTTGATGCACATTTAGAGCATATTATTGGCAAGGGGCTAGAAGTGAGAAAAAATGACCAATATCTTTTTTCAGATAGTGATGCATTTGCTCATTTGCTTCGTGTCATGACGGGTATTGATTCGATGATTGTTGGCGAACCAGATATTTTTGGCCAAGTTAAAAAGGCATATGAGAATTCTCGCTCTTTTGGCTATTTAAATTCAAACCTCGATGCAATTTTCTCTAAATCTATAAATATTGCTAAGGAAATTCGTTCAACTACAAATTTATCAAAGAATCCAATTTCAATAGCATCATTAGTTGAAAATATAATCTTGAAGGAAGGAAATTCCCCTGTTCTCATTATTGGTGCTGGCGACGTGGGCAGGCCCTTATTAAAGAGGCTTTTAGTGAATAATTATGATGTAACTCTTTTTAATCGATCACAAGTGGAAATTGAAGGAATTAAAAGTAAACCACTTAATGAATTAAATGAAAATATTAACCATTTTAAGACTATTGTTGTTGCCGCTCCGTCAGAGAAAGCATTTTTTACATTAGAAAATTTTCAGGATTCCGAAGAAAGGCTAATTTTTGATTTAGCTATTCCAAGAAATTTAGATAGTGAAATAAACAATATAGAAAACCTGAAGCTTTTAACGTTAGATCAAATTAGCATGATGGTAGAAGAGAATATAAAAGGAAGAAAAGATTCTGTAGCTCAAGCTGAAGGAATGATTGAGAAAAATTCTGAAACTGAATTTAGAAGAATTAAAAACAAAAAGAATATAAACATTAAACAGAAAGAATTTAGAGAAAGTTTATCTGAAACCAAAGACGAAGCTGTAAATAAGGCTAAAGATAGGATATTAAGGGGCGATGATATAGAAAGTGTAATAGACGATCTTGCAAATGAAATTTCGTCTAAAAATGCCTTCCAAATATCAAAGATTTTAGATAGTTCAGCTAAGGATAATAAAAATAGACAATCATGAAGCAAGCCATAAGAGATTCTCTAGATAGTATTCAAAAAAAAGCTGATGATTTAAGTACGAAATTATCTGACCCCAAGCTTACCTCAGACATTAATCAACTAACTAAACTCAATAAAGAATACTCTGAAATAAAAGATGTAGTTGAGAACTGGAACAGATATCAAGAGCTTGAAGCGTCAATTGAAGATTTAGATACTCTTATAAAAGATGAAGAAATGAAAAGTCTTGCTTTAGAAGAGAAAGATCAAAATGAGAAAGAAATTGAAAAAATTGAAGCAGAGATAATGATTCAACTATTACCAAAAGATAAAGACGACGAAAGAAATTCTTTTGTTGAACTGCGTGCTGGAGCAGGAGGTGATGAAGCAGCAATTTTCGTAGGAGATCTATATAGAATGTACGGTAGATTTGCAGAAAGAAATAAGTGGAAAGTTGAAAAAATTAAAGAAATACCTTCAGGAACAGGCGGATTTAAAGAAATAGTAATAAAAGTAATTGGAACTGATACATATGGAAATCTAAAATTTGAATCTGGAGTTCATAGGGTTCAAAGGGTTCCTCTAACAGAATCTCAAGGCAGAATACATACATCGACTGCTACGGTGGCAGTATTGCCTGAAATTGATGATGTTGAAGAGAAGGATCTAGATATGTCAGAAATAAGAGTGGACACATATAGAGCTTCAGGCGCAGGCGGACAACACGTAAATAAAACCGATTCAGCAGTTAGATTGACTCACTTGCCATCAGGCATAGTGGTTGAGTGCCAAGATGATAGGAGCCAACATAAAAATAAAGCAAAAGCTTTAGGATTGTTATCTTCTAAGATTTATGACATCGAAAAACAAAAAATAGAGCAAGAGAAAGCAAGTGAAAGAAAATCTTTAGTTGGTACTGGAGACAGAAGTGAAAAAATTAGAACATATAATTTTCCTCAAGGAAGAATTACTGATCACAGACTAAAGTTAACTCTTTATAACATAGACAGTTTTATTGATGGTGATATCGATGAAATGTTAAGTTCACTAAAAGCACAAAGTAATGCAGAAAAACTTCTAGAAATTGAAAATAAATAAATCTTCAACTAAAAAAATAAAACTGGCCTGGGATTCAGTGTATAGAAATGAATACGATGAAGGTTTAAGGTTTCTCATTCTAGGCCTTCTAGATAAAGATTTTAGTTTAGATCGGGTTATCCAAGAAATTAAAAATAAAAGACCAATTCAATACATCATTGGTGAATGGAATTTCTATGAAGGAACTTATTTTGTAAATAAAGATGTTTTGATTCCAAGACCAGAAACTGAAATGTTGGTTGATCATATTAAAAATAATTTTTCAAACTTAGAAAATGTGCTTGATCTTGGTACAGGTTCCGGTTGTATAGCAATTGAAATATCAAAACTATTTGAGAGTGCAACTATTCTTGGATCTGATGTATGCGAAAAAGCACTTAAAGTTGCAAAAAAAAATAATAATCAATCAAACAATAAGGTTAATTTCATTAAATCTAATTGGTTTTCAGATATTGAAGGACAGTTTGATCTTATTGTCTCAAATCCACCCTATATTCCTGAGGGCACAAAGCTAGAAGCTAGCACTCTTTTTGAGCCAAAAGTAGCTTTATTTTCTGAAGAAACTGGGCTGAAAGATCTTAAAAAAATTATTTCTGAAGCAATCAACTATCTTAAAATTAATGGTGCACTAATTTTAGAACATGGAATGGGGCAATCATCTGAATTAAGTTCTTATATGAAAAAAATAGGCTATAAGAATATAGGAACTTTAAATGATCTAAAAGATATTAATAGGTTTGTGTATGGATATAAATAATTCACTAGTTTCTAGATTTTATTCGCAGATTATTCTTGAGGATTTCTCAGTTCAAGACCAAGAAGAGCTTTTAAAAAAAGAAATTACAATAATTGGTTGTGGGGGTCTCGGTTCTCCTATAAGTGTTTATCTGGCAGCATCTGGAATTGGTAAGATCAATTTAGTTGATCCGGATAAAGTGGAAATTAGAAATTTACATAGACAAGTTTTCTTTCAAGAACAAGATGTAGGCAGGTATAAAGTAGATACACTTAAAGATCATATTGAAAAGTTAAATTCTCATTGCAAGATTACTGTTTTTAAACAAAAGTCTTGGGAGATTAATTTTAATAAATATAAATCAGAGATGATGCTTGATTGCTCAGATAATTTTCGCACTAAGTATTCCCTTAATGAAGCATGTGTAAAGAATAATATTTCGTTTTGTAGTGCTTCTGTTTCTGGTTCGGATGGGCAGATAGCACTTTTTAAAAATAAATCAGATCATCATTGTTGTTATAACTGTTTTTTTCCAGAAGATGGCGATGTTGATGCTAATGATTGTGCAGAATCTGGAGTTCTAGGACCTACTGTATCATTGACAGCATCAATACAATCCTTAATCACTTTAAAACATCTTCTTAATAAATTTAATGACACTGAAACTATCTTTAGAGTGTCTTCTAAGGACTTAACTATCAAAAAAAATAAAATTTTATCCAATACTTCTTGTAGACTAAATAAGTTATGAAAAATTTAGGTATTGTTGAAGGTTTCTATGGAGAAAGCTTAGATTTCGATGATAGGAATTCTATTGTTCAACTATTAAGTGAAAATAGTCTTAATTATTATTTATATGCCCCAAAAGAAGACCCTTTTTTACGCAATCATTTAGATTTAGAGCCTACATCAGAATGGCAAAATTCATTCAAGGGTTTTGTTGATTTATCTAATAAATCTAATGTGACAATAGGAGTTGGTTTAGCCCCTATAAATAAAAAACATACAGCTGATTTAGCTAAAAAGATTGAATTATTCATGAATCTTGGAGTTAGTAGTTTTTCATTATTATTTGATGATATAGAGCAGGAATTTTCATTATCAGAGCAGCTAGAGATTTTTAAACAAACTAAAACAAAATTTAATGATAT
>CAYFES010000001.1:0-22650 GCA_964342225.1 uncultured Gammaproteobacteria bacterium | reverse complement strand
TAAAGAATGAATGGTATCCTTATCTTAATAGTCTTAGAAAAGGGGAGTAATAATGAGCAATATGCAGAAATGGAGTAAAAATATTGGTAGCTTAATTAGCTACGCACAGAGGATTTTTCCTGATGTAGAAATAGTAACTAGAAATCTATCTGGAGAGATTACTAAATCAAATTATGGTGAAGTAGCAAAGAGAGCAAAGAAACTAGGCTCTTCACTTGAGAAATACGGAATCAAGCATGGTCAAAATGTTGGATCATTAGCATTGAATACTTATCGAAACATGGAGATGTATTTTGGGATCTCTGGCATGGGTGCAGTGATGCATACGATTAATTTTCGACTTCACCCAGAACAAATTGTTTACATAATAAATCATGCTGAGAATAGAATAATTTTTGTTGAAACAGTTTTTGCACCATTGCTTGAAGCTATCCAGGATAATTGTCCAACTGTAGAACAGTATGTGCTTCTATGTTCAGAAGAAGAGTTGCCAGAAACTAAATTAAAAAATGCAATTTCTTACGAAGAATTTATAAAAGATGGGAATGAGGAGTATGAATGGCCAGAACTAGGAGATGATGCACCTTGTGGTCTTTGCTATACATCTGGAACAACTGGAAATCCAAAGGGAGTATTGTATTCACATAGATCTACTCTCTTACATACTTGGGCTGGTTCATCTGCCAATGGAATGGGCTTAAGTGCCGATGATTCAATATTGATGGTAGTGCCTATGTTCCATGTAATGGGTTGGGGTTTGCCTTATATTGGCGCCATGAATGGAATAAAGTTAGTTTTGCCTGGAATGGGAATGGATGGAGCTGCTTTAGTTGAATTAATTCAGAAAGAGAATGTAACTCTTGCATTCGGAGTCCCAACAATATGGCTAGGCTTACTAGGTTATTGTGAAGAAAATAAAATTAAGCTTGATACTGTAAAACAAACCATTATTGGTGGTTCAGCTGTACCCTATGCAATGATAAAAGAATTTGATGAAAAGCATGATGTAAATGTTGTGCAAGGCTGGGGAATGACAGAAACAAGTCCTTTAGCAACTGCTACTCTTAGAACTCCTGCAATGGATAAAATGCCTAAGGAAGAGAGATATAAATTACAAACCAAACAAGGCAAACCTATATATGGGATTGAACTCAAGATAGTTGATGATGATGGAAATCGATTACCTGAAGATGGAGAAGCATTTGGTAAATTATTAGTTAGAGGCCCTTGGGTTAATAAAAGGTATTACAAGCATGATGAAGATTCTATTGATGCTGATGGTTGGTTTGATACCGGAGATATTTCAAGCATCGATCCTGATGGCTACATGACTATTGTTGATAGAGCTAAAGATGTAATTAAATCAGGAGGAGAATGGATAAGCTCGGTTGATTTAGAAAATGCTGCACAAAGCCACCCTGATATTATGCAGGCAAGTGTAATTGGAGTAGCGCATCCAAAATGGGATGAAAGACCATTACTTTTAGTAGTCCCAGCAAATGATAAAAAGGATAAAGAATCAATCTATTCATTCTTAGAAGATAAAATTGCAAAATGGTGGAAGCCTGATGACATCGTTTTTGTGGATGAATTACCTATTGGAGCAACAGGAAAAGTTCTAAAAATTGAACTTAGAGAGCAATATAAAGACCATTTAATGAAATAAGGAGGAAAAATGGAAGCAATTAAGGCAGAAGAATTACATACATTAATCGGAAAGGTAAATAGTACAGCTTGGTTTAAAGTTGACCAAGATAGAATAAATGCTTTTGCTGATGTAACTGAAGATCCACAGTTTATACATGTAGATCCAGAAAAAGCAGCACCAATATTTGGCAGCACAATTGCACATGGAGCTCTTATGCTGTCTTTATCAATCGGCAAGGGCTATGAAACAGCAATTATGATAGAAGGGACAAAAATGGCTATGAATTATGGATACGATAAAATTCGTTTTATTAATCCAGTTCCAGTTGACTCAAATTGCAGATATAACTCCACACTTTTAGAAGTCACTGATAAAGGTAATGGCCGTTGGTTAATGAAAACTAAAATTGAATTGGAAGTAGAAGGTTCTGATAAGCCTGGTTTTGTGGCTGAGAACCTAGCAATGGTTTTTGTTTAAGAAACTCTTAATAATTTTAGTATCAGCAGTTTTAGTAATTGTTACTGGACTGCTTTTGCTAGATCCGATATTAAATCCTGAATATAAAAATAAAGATGAGTGTAAATCGTTTGGCACTCTTGAACTTTTGTGTGGACTTCAAAATCCTGAGGATTTTGCAGAAATTCCTGATGAAAATGCTGTAATTGTTTCTCAATTTTCTGGTCTAGCAGAATTAAGTCAGGGAGAAATTAAACCTGGAATTCTTTCAAGGATGAATTTAGATACAAAAGAAATCGAAGACTATCAGATTAGATTTGAACTAGATAATAATCTTGGAATAGGAGAAGAGGGTTGTGAGCCATATGATGGCCTTTACCCACATGGAATAGATATCTATCAAAATATATCTGTAGAAGATGAAAGTTTCAGCCCTTTTCTTAAAGAAGCACATTTATTAGCTGTAGTAAATCATGAATTGATTGACAGAATAGAGTTCTTTTTGTTCTTCAGTGATCAAGTTGTTTTTGCTGATTCTAATGATAGAGAATTATTTTGGGTGGGCTGTGTGAAGGGACCAAAAGATTCAACTTATTTTAATGATGTTGTCATATCCGATGAAAATGGTTCATTTTATGCTACTCACCAATATGACAAAGATTGGGAATTCTTAAAGCTCTTTATTTTTAATATTTTTCGTTGGGACACTGGTTATGTGTATGAATGGAATAAACACATAGGCTATTCTATTCTGAAAAATTCAGATGGAGCATGGCCAAATGGAATAGAAATGATTGGTAATACTGTTTATGTCAGCTTCAGAATGAATGGATCTATTAGTGCTATAAATAATAGTGGCGAAAGAAAAGATTTTAAATTTAGATCATATCTTGATGGCGGTTCTGACAACATAATTGCCAAAAATGAAGAACTTTGGATTGCAGTACAAGATACAAACTTTGGAGGATTAACTTGCATGGAGCCAGATCAAATTCAATGTGCAACCCCATTTTCAGTTATTAGAACTGATGCAGATCTAAATATTATCGAAGAATTAAATTTTGGTGATGTTTCTTTTGGCGGTTTATCAGTAGTATATCCTTATAATAATCAATTATTTTTGGGATCATACAAGTCCGATAGAATAGCTATTTACAATATTAATGATTAGATTTTTATTCTTCTTTTTTCTCGTGCTTAATCTAACTGCAAGCACAAAGCTCTATATTTTAGGGACAGGCACACCTAATCCTAATCCTGAAAGAGCAGGATCCTCATATCTTCTTCTTGTAGAAGATAAACCTTATTTAATAGATTTTGGTTCAGGAGTGGTGAGGCGTGTAGCTGCTCTCACAAAAGCTTGGGGAGGTGATTTAGACATCGATACTGAAGATTTAGAACATGCGTTTCTTACACATATGCATTCAGATCATAATTTAGGTTTAGCAGATTTGATTATTACACCTTGGATAATGGGAAGAGAGCATAAATTAGTCCTTCATGGTCCAAAAGCATTAGATAGTATGGCAATGAATCTAATAGAAGCTTTTGAATTTGATATTAATTACAGAATCAATGGCACTCAACCACAAAACAATACTGGATTTAAGTATGACTTTAATCAAATTTTCGATGGGTACATATATGAAGATAATCTTGTAAAAGTAGAAGCATTTAAAAATAGTCATGGTGATCTAGAAGAATCATATGGTTTTGTTTTCCAAACACCACATAAAAAAATAGTATTTTCTGGAGATACTGGTCCGTCTGAGAAACTTTTACTTAAGGCTAAAGGTGCAGATATTCTTATTCATGAAGTTTATTCTCAGGCAGGTTTTGATAAAAAGACGCCTGATTGGCAAATATATCATGCAGCACACCACACAAGTCCGAAAGAGTTAGGCGAGATAGCATCAAAAATTAAACCTAAGAAACTTATTCTTTCTCATATTCTTTTTTGGGATGCAAAGCCTGAAGATATTAAAAGAGAAGTACAGCTATTTTACGACGGAGAAGTGATAGTAGCAGAAGATTTATTAGTTGTTGATTAGGAGCTAAGTAATCTTTTTAAAATTTCATTAATCGACTTAGGATTTGCTTTACCTTCAGTTTCTTTCATAATTTGGCCAACAAAAAAACCAAAAAGTTTATCTTTTCCTGATCTGTAAGCTTCAACTTGATTAGGATTATTATCAAGAACTGATTGAGCTATCGATTCAAGTTCTCCTTCATCAGATATTTGTTCTAGGCCTTTTGATTTTATAATCTTTTCAGGATCCTTCCCTGTATTCCAAATTTCTTCTAGAACTTCTTTTGCAATTTTACCTGAGATCGTTCCATCTTTAATTTTTGTTATTAAGCTAGAGAAATTATCTGAAGTTATTTTGGAGTCATCTAAAGCTATATCATGTTTATTTATCAGAGCATTAACTTCTCCAATAATCCATTTTGCTGACAGTGCTGGATCAGTTATTTTGCAAACTTCCTCAAAGAAATTAGCAGTTGATTTTTCTGAACACAGAACCTTAGCTTCATAATCATCTAATTTATATTCTTTTTTAAACCTTCCTTCCTTTTCTTCTGGTAATTCATCCATATTCTTTCTAACCTCTTCAATTAGGTCTTCAGATATATTGGTAGGAACTAAATCAGGACATGGAAAATATCTATAATCATTTGCAAATTCTTTTGTTCTCATTGATCTTGTTTCATCTTTTGTTGAATCATATAAGCGTGTTTCTTGTTCTACAGTTTCTCCACCTTCTAAGATTTTAATTTGTCTCTTAATCTCATAATTAATTGCTTTTTCAACAAACTTGAATGAATTAATATTTTTAATCTCTGCTCTAGTGCCAAATTCTTTTGCATCAGGACGCATTATTGATACGTTTGCATCACACCTCATCGATCCTTGAGACATATTCCCATCCGATATATCTAAATAAGTAATTATTTGGTGAATTTTTTTCAGATAATCTACTGCTTCTGATGCTGATCTTATATCAGGTTCAGAGACAATTTCTAATAAGGGGACTCCTGATCTATTTAGATCTATTACAGACTTTCCATCATACTGATCATGCATTGATTTGCCTGCATCTTCTTCAAGATGAGCTTGATGAATTCTTATTTTTTTATCGCCAATATCAACTACGCCATCTTTAACGATAGGAAAATGTAATTGCGTTATTTGATAGCCTTTTGGTAAGTCAGGATAAAAATAATTTTTCCTGTCAAAGATCATCGTCTTTGCTATTTTAGCCGATGTAGCTAAACCAAATTTAATGCCTTGTTTCATTGCTCCTTCATTTAATACTGGTAAAACTCCTGGCAACCCCATATCAATTAAATCTACCAATGTATTCGCATCTTCTCCAAATTTATTCTTTGCTGGAGAGAACAATTTTGTATTAGTTAATACTTGAACATGAACTTCAAGCCCAATTACAGGCTGCCATCCTTTTACTAAGGTGTCATTTTGTGCCAATCGGTCACCTCCTGAATTTTATTTGTAGTATTAAGCAAGAGATCTTCTCCAAAATAATTTGCTATTAATTGTCCTCCTATTGGAAGATTATTTTTTAAGCCATTAGGGAAGGAAATTGCAGGTAATCCTGCCAAGTTCGCAGGTATAGTTAGTAAATCTTCTTTATACATTCTATTTGGATCAGAAGATTCTCTATTTTTTTCAAAAGCTTGATCTAAAGTTGTAGGCATAAAGATTAGATCAACTTCTTTAAATATCTCTTCAAATTTATTTTTTATCACTCTCCTAACTTTTTGTGCTCTTAAATAATAAGCATCATAGAATCCAGCTGACAAAACATGCGTCCCTATTAAAATTCTTTTTTTAACTTCATCTCCAAAACCTTCCGATCTAGTTTGCATATATAGATCAGAAATATCTTTTTGCTCTTTCGACCTATGGCCAAATTTAACGCCATCGAATCTTGAAAGATTTGATGAGCATTCAGCTGGAGCAATAACATAATAAGAACATATGCCTGAAGATAATTCAGAGAAATCTATTTCACTTAATTGGTGTCCAAGACCTTGAAGAGCTATTTTTGAATTCTCATAAGCATTTAAAATATCTTTATTGATACCTAAGTCATCAATATCCTTAATTACACCAATTTTTAAGTTACCAAAATTTTTATCTAAGGATTTCTCAAAACAAACTTCCTTTCTTTTTGTACATGTAGAATCTTTTGTGTCGTATGACGCCATAGCATCAAGTAATGCAGCGCACCCAAAAGCATCTCTTGCAAAAGGCCCAGCCTGATCCATGCTTGAACAGAAAGCAATCATTCCCCATCTAGACACTAATCCATAAGTTGGTTTCATTCCTGTCACACCACATAATGCAGCTGGCTGCCTTATTGAGCCGCCTGTATCTGTTCCTGTTGAGATAGAAGTAATGTTTGCAGCAACACATGCAGCAGAACCACCTGAACTTCCTCCTGGAACCAAATTTTCACCCCATGGATTAGAAACAGGACCAAAAAAACTTGTCTCATTCGATGATCCCATAGCAAATTCATCCATATTTGTTTTGGCAATCATTATCGATCCAGCAGCATTGCAGTTTTCTGTCACTGTTGATTCATATGGAGGAACAAAATTTTCTAACATTTTTGACCCACAAGTGGTTGTTATATTTTTTGTGCAAAATATATCTTTATGAGCAATAGGAACACCTGATAGTGGCAAATTTTGGAATTCATCAAAATTATTGTCAATATGCTCTGCTTTTAGCAATGCCTCGTTCTCAAAATGATTAATAAAGATATTCAATTTATCTTTTTTAGCTCTATCTATCGCTTCTTGAGTTGCTTCTTTAGCTGATATCTTCTTTGATCTGAAGTTTTCTCTTTGTAATTTAAAGTTCATTCTATAATTTTTGGTACGATAAAATAATCTTCATCTGATTCTGGAGAACCTTCTAAAAAATTCTTTTTAGTGTTTCTATCATTATTAGAGTCTTCTCTAGAGACATTGTTAAGCTCTAATGGATTATTTAATGGCTCAATATTATCAAGGTTCAACTCATTCATTTCATCAATTAAATCAAAAGTATTTTTGAGTTTCTCTAAGATTTTTGGGTGTTCTCTATCTTCAATGCCTATTCTTGCAAGAAATAATAGATTTTTTAGCTCGATTTTATCCATTAAAAGCCTTATTCTATAAGATTCTGAATATTATAAAGATATATTAAGAATGTTTAAAATTTTACGTGGTCTTTTCTCAAATGATATATCTATCGATTTGGGAACAGCAAACACATTAATCTACACAAAAGAACATGGCATAGTCCTTGATGAGCCATCTGTTGTTGCAATACAAGAGAAGAATGGTCAAAAAACTGTTGTAGCAGTAGGGCATGATGCAAAAAAAATGTTAGGAAGAACTCCTGGAAAAATGGAAGCTATAAGACCTTTAAGAGATGGAGTTATAGCTGATTTTAATGTTACTGAAAAAATGCTTCAGCATTTCATTAAAAAAGTATCGAATAACTCAATCCTTTCTCCAAGTCCACGTGTTTTGATATGCGTTCCATCAAAAGCAACTCAAGTTGAAAAACGTGCAATAAGAGAATCAGCTCTATCTGCTGGAGCTAGTGTAGTAAAACTAATAGAAGAACCTATAGCCGCTGCACTTGGTGCAGGCGTAGCAATAGATAAGGCTAGAGGTAGCATGGTTGTTGATGTTGGGGGAGGGACTTCAGAGGTAGCAATTTTATCTCTTAATGGCATTGTTTATTCTGAATCTCTCAAAGTTGGTGGGGATAAATTTGATGAAGCAATCCAAACTTATGTAAGAAGAAAATTTGGAGTGGTAATAGGAGAATCAACGGCGGAGTTAATCAAATTACAAGTTGGATGTGCAACACTAAACTGCAAAAAGGAATTTGATTCGTATGAGTTTAGAGGAAGAAATCTTGCAGAAGGTATACCAGAACTAGTTGTGTTTAAGAAAGAAGATGGTTTTGGAGCTGTAGAAAATCAGTGTAATGCTATTGTTCGTTCTATAAGATCAGCACTAGAACTTTCACCACCTGAACTTGCTGCCGATATATCTCAAGATGGCATAGTCCTTACTGGAGGAGGAGCGCTGTTGCACTGTCTTGATACTTTAATAGAACAATCAACAGGAATACCGACTAGAGTATCTGAAGATCCTTTAACTTGTGTTGCAAGAGGTGGCGGTATAGCTCTAGGACTCATGGATAAAGATTTTGATTTATTTGCTGAAGAGTAATGTCAGCAGAAAGAGTTCCTACTAAAAATAAAATTAGAATTTCAATATTTAGTTTAATTTTATTTTCTATTTTATTGTATGTTTCTCAAGCGACTAATTTAAATCATAAAGCTCAAAGATCTCTTTCTCAAATCCTAGAAACTCCTGAAAAGTTTATTCTCCAAGTTTTAGATCAGTATCAAGAACTCGAAAGCAGAGAAATAGCAAAATTAAAAAAGGACATCTTAGATTTACAAAATTCAATTTATGAAAAAGATTTACAGATTAAATCTTTAGAAAATTTAAAATCTTATACTTCTTATAGTAATGTTCAGAAAGATAGATCCAGTGTTTATATATCTTCGTTTGATCAAATGAATTTTAATTGCTGTAAAAAGCACAGAATATATATATCTAACCCCAACAAAATTAATGAAGGCACATTTGCAGTATCGCAAGGAGATTTTGCAATTGGAAAAACTAGAATATTGTCTAATAATGAAATTGAAGTTAGATTGCTTAGTGATCCTGAAGAATATATATCAATTAAGACAACAAAAGAATTTTTCTGTATCGCAAAGGGAGATGGAGAGGCTTTAACTATAAGCTGCTTAAATGAATCCAAGGCAGTTAGTTATGAAATTGGAGATACCTTTTTTACTACTGGTTTTGATGGTATTTATCCTGCAGGCTTAATCGTTGGAAGACTAAAAAACATAGAAAATATTGAGAATAATTTATTTCGCCAAAAACTCGATATTGAATTATTCTTTGACCCATTTAAATCAATAAATAAGAGAGCTATTTTACATGAATGAGTTAACTAGAATCTTCATTGCCCTCCTTTTAGTAATTGCAAATTATATTTTTTTGACAATAGGGGCATGGGCATGGCTTCCAGATATATTTATGATGCAGACATTAATTTTCACAACCTTTTTTAACAGAATACCCAGTGTTTATTTTTTTGTATTTAAAGGTTTTTTAATTGATTTATTTTTTAGTGCTTACTCAGTACCTTATACAGTTACTTTTGGCCTAATAGGCGTATATCTTAATTTTGGAAATCTGAAATGGATACAGAGGTCATTCTTGGAGCAAATAATAATGATTTTTGTTATAAGCTTAATTTTAAATATGCTGCTAGCATATTTTAATAATTATTCTTCAAATGCAGAGTTAAGGATTATTCTTAACCCATTTTTAAATTCGCTAGTATGGACAATTATTTTTATAACTCAGAGACAAAAGTGGCTAAAGAATATGTAGCTACAAAACAAGAAAGCTTATTATTCCCAAGAAGCTAACAAAACCAATTATATCTGTTACTGTTGTGATGACGACTCCACCTGCAATTGCAGGATCATAACCAAATTTTCTTAGAGACAAAGGTAGAATAAAACCAAAAATTGCTGCTGCTAAAAGATTAAAGATCATGGCAACAGAAATAGCTAAAGATAGTGAATGATCATTAAACCAGAAACTTGTTATTAGATATATAGCTAGTGAAAAAACAATGCAATTTGCTAAGGCTACTATGAATTCCCTTCTGAATAGATATCTTAAATTTTTTCTATTTAGTTGACGCATAGCTTCAGCACGAATATATATTCCAAGAGTCTGAGTTGCTGCTATTCCTCCCATGCTAGCAACTATGGGCATTAATACTGCTGCATAAACAACTTTTTCAAATACATCTGCAAATAGACTTATTGATGCTGATGCAATAATTGCAGTTAGCAAATTTATTGATAGCCAAACAAGTCTATTTTGGATAGATTTTTTTGGTGAAGCAAAAACATCTTCTTCAATTTGTGCAAAACCTATAAAATCTTGCTCTACTTCATCTGCTGCAATCTCAATAATATCGTCTACAGTAATCCTTCCAACCAAAAGATTGTCTTCATCTACTACTGGAGCAGAAAAAAGATCTCTGGTCTTAAATTGGTTATAGACATCTATTTGGTTGGTATCTGATTTTATAGGTTGAAATTCTGTATCCATAACTTCTCTAACAGTTAGGCTTGGATCAGACGTGATGATTTTTGTTATAGGCAGTATTCCAAGATATTCATCTTTTCTGCTTAGAACATAGATATCGTCAGTATTTTGAGGAAGTTTTCTTAGAAATCTTAAATATCTCATTACAAGTTCTATAGAATTCTCAGGTCTGACTGTTATGACATCTGTATTCATAAGTCCACCTGCTGATTCTTCAGGAAAATCTAAAACATTTTCCACCCTACCTCTATCTCTTGAGTTCATAAGACTCAACACTTCATTAGTTATCTTTTCTGGCAAACTCTGGAGAATGTCTGCAAGATCATCAACTTCTAAATCGCTAATTGCTTTAGATATCTCTTCAGGATCCATACCCTCAAGTAAATCATCACGTAAATTTTCATCTAATTCACCTAACACTTCTCCTTCTGTATCAAGTTGTATCAGATCCCAAATTATTTTTCTTTCTTGCGGAGGAGAGGATTCAATAACGTAAGCTAGTTCACTAGGCGTCATTTCATTCAATATGCGCCCAAGTTTAGATTTAAATTCTGGATTAGTTAGAGTATCTTGTATGATCTCAAACTTTGTATCTAAGTTTTTACTAGCCATTTGGCTATTTTACAGGATTATTGTTTTAATTCAGCTCGCCAAAATAGAATTTTTTAGCAATAGGATCATTTTTTACTTCATTTGGAGTTCCCTGCATAAGAACTTCCCCTTGATTTAATAGAATAACTAGATCACATACATTTATTACATCTCTAAAATTGTGATCGCTAATAAATACACCCACATTCTTTTTTAAATCTTTAAGAATTTTATTTATTTCTTCAACTGATATAGGGTCAACTCCAGCAAAAGGCTCATCTAAGAGTATAAATTTAGATTCAAGCAATATAGCTCTCAATATTTCTGTTTTTCTTTTCTCCCCTCCAGAAAGATTTTTGGCTTTGATATCTTTTTTCTCAAATAAATTCATTTTTTTGAGAAGGGATTCAGACTCTTTAATTTTATTGTCTGTCGTATGACCAAATTTTAATTCAACTACAGCCATTAAATTGTCTATTAGTGTTAAATCTTCAAAAAGTGAATTTTCTTGTGGCACATAATTTAGTCCAGCAGTCGCTCTTTCTTCTAAACTCATATTTATAAGATTTTTATCAAAGAAAGTAAGCTGACCTGAATCTATATTAGAGAGTCCTGCTATTGCCCTAAAAAGACTTGTTTTACCAGCACCATTTGCACCCAATAAGCCAGTAATCTGGTTACATGGCAACTCAAGATTAATGTTATTAAACAACACCTTAGAATCAACTGAGCGTTTAAGTGATTTAGTTTTGATCATTGTCGCTAAGTTTTATTATTATTCTATCTGATCTAATTTTATTGCCAGATTTAATAATACTAACTTCATCTTTTAAGATTAAGCTACCAGAGACAATCTCTATTAAATTAGCTTCACCCTCTATAAACTCTACACCGTCAAAAAATTTTATTTTTATTGGATTTCCTAATGCTTTAAATGCTTCATTAGTCTGATTAATATTTAGCGTATCAGCTTTAAAACTTATATTATTTGAATCGAATGTAACATTATCACTGTATGTGATTGTGTTTAACTCAGTATTAATCTCAACTTTATCAGAATTAATTTCATATTCTTGAGCACAGATATTAATTGATAAAAATAGTATTGCTGCTCTATAAAACATTGGCTTCCAGAATGTCATGCATTGTTAATATTCCAACAATATTATTTTTTTCTTCAACAATTAAATTATAAACTTTATATCTTTTCATTCTTTTTGCTGCTTCTGATATAAGTTCTTCATTTTTTATGGTTTTAAATTTTTTCTTCATCACTGATCCAACTTTAGTTTTTTGAATGTCTACATTTTTTTGTAGCTGTCTTCGTAAATCGCCATCTGAGAAAACACCAGTAATCTTATTTGATTTTTTTATTAGAGCTATTCCCTGTTTTTTTGATGAAACTTCATAAATTAGATCTTTTAATGAGCTATTTTCTTTTACTATTGCCGCTTTGGAGATAGGTATCATCACATCTCTTACCTTAAGTGTTAATTTTTTACCTAATTTACCTCCAGGATGAGATTTAGCAAAATCTTCTGATGTAAAACCCTTCGCTTTTAATAAGGAAATTGCTATTGCATCGCCTAAAGCCAATGTCACTGTTGTGCTTGAGGTAGGAGCAAGATCATTTGGACAAGCCTCTCTAGCTACTTTGACTAAAATATGAGCTTCTGATGAGCATGCGATAGTAGATTTTTCATTTTCTGTAATTGAGTATAGTGGTATTTTTCTTAGCTTGATTGCAGGAATGAGATCACAAATCTCTTTACTCTCTCCTGATTTAGATATTGCTAAGATAGCATCCCTTTTCTCTATCATTCCTAAGTCACCATGCAGTGCTTCTGCTGGATGTATAAAAAAAGATGGAGTTCCTGTGCTTGAAAGGGTTGCTGATATTTTATTTGCTATATGTCCAGATTTTCCTACTCCAGTTAAGAAAATCTTGCCTTTGCAGTTATAAATCTTTTCGCACAGCTCTTCTACATTAAAGTGTTTAGACCTTGCAAAGGCCTCCATTTCCTTTAATTCAATCAAAAAAGCCTTTTTTGCTTCTTTTTGGAAAATATTTTTCTTCATTTCAAACTATAATCTAAACATGATACGATTTTTTTTGAAAAGTTTTTTATTTCTTTTACTTTTATCACCATTTCTTTCAGCTGAGAAAATTCCAGAAATTCATCAGTTTATCGATAAAAATGCTCAATACTTTTTGACATTAATTAAAGAGGAAGGTTCAAATTATGAGAATGAACCTGAAGAGTTCAAAACAAAACTTAAAAATATTTGGGAGCCTATGGTCGATGTATCCACTGTATCGAGACTTATTCTCGCTAAAGCTTATAAGAGTGCAACTAAATTACAAATTGAATTATTTGAAGAAAGAACTAAAAAATTACTTCTTGATACTTATGTGACAACACTTCTTGAATTTGAAGATTATGAAATAAAAACCAATGAAGAGATAAAAGTGAATAGAAAGACCTATGAAGTTGAAATTCAATTTCTTTCCGACACTAGTTCTTGGACGGGAAAGACTAAATTTACTTTGTATAGAAATAAATCAGGCGAACTTAAAATTGTTAATATAATTATTGATGGTATAAACTTGGGCCTTACTTTTCGCAATCAATTTAAAGATATTTTAGAAGAAAATGATCTTGATCTTGATAGAGCAATTAGCGAGTGGAAGCCGCTCAACATAACAGAACAATAAATGGAAAGACTTATTATTAGAGGCGGTAATCAGCTTCATGGAGAGGTAAATTGTTCAGGAGCTAAAAATTCTGGATTACCAATATTGGCATCAACCATTCTTTTAGATACGCCTGCAAAAATAGGCAATTTACCTCATTTGCAAGATATAACTACAATGCTTGAGCTTTTAAATTCTATGGGAGCATTAATTAATTTTGATGAGGACGGCTATATAGAGATTGATTCATCTAATATTTCTGTGCCTGAAGCAAGATATGAATTAGTTAAAACAATGAGGGCATCTATATTGGTAATGGGGCCTTTAGTTGCTAAATATGGCAGAGCAAAAATATCACAACCAGGTGGTTGTAATATAGGAACAAGGCCAATAGATTTCCATCTAAGCGGACTAGAAAAAATGGGGGCAAAAATTAAGTCCGATGCAAAATATATCTATCTTGAAGCAGATAGATTAAATCCAATAGATTTTAGTTTTCCAAAAATATCAGTAACTGGTACAGAAAATCTAATGATGGCAGCTGCCATAATTGAAGGTAGAACTGTATTAAAAAATTGCGCTAAAGAGCCTGAAGTTGTTGAATTAGCAAATTTTTTAAATGATTGCGGAGCAAATATAGTGGGTGCTGGAGAATCTTCAATTGAGATTAATGGGGCAAAATCTTTAAAATCTGATAAATGGGATGTATTGTTTGATCGCATAGAAGCTGGCACATATATGGTGGCAGGAGCTATAACTAATGGACATGTGAGGATTAATAAGATTAAACCTGAAACTATAAAAATAATTAGTTCAAAACTAATTGAAATGGGTGCAATAGTTAATTCTGGTAATGATTGGGTTGAAGTTGATGCAACAAAAAGCGAACTTATTTCAAAAGACATATCAACCAAACCATTTCCTGGTTTTCCTACTGATATGCAAGCCCAATTTATGGCATTAAATTCAATATCAAATGGATCTTCAACTATTGAAGAAACTGTTTTTGAAAATCGCTTTCAACATGTAGGCGAATTAAAAAAAATGGGCGCAGATATATCTCTAGACAAGAACAAAGCATCAGTTAAGGGAGTTTCAAATCTTGTTGGTGCTATTGTTTCAGCATCTGATCTAAGAGCTTCAGCAAGCTTAGTTCTGGCAGGTCTTGTGGGAAAAAATAGAACTCAGATTGAAGATATATATCATATTGATAGAGGTTATGAGTGCATCGAAGAGAAGCTAACTAAATTAGGAGCTGAAATATTTAGAGAACCTGCGGAATATTAGGTCTTTCCCTAGTCATTATTTCCAATTTAATTATTTCTCCAGATCTATCAATTGTCAGCTCCAGTATCTCGCCAGGCAATATACTATTTACTGAAGCTTTCAGAATATTCCATCTTGCTTCTGCACCCTTTATATCTATTATTATATCGCCATCTTTTAATCCACCATTAATATTAGAATTATCAATACCAAAAACGTATAAAGCAGGCAGCCTCTCATTATTTTTGTTGTAGTAACCTCTCTTGAATTTAAAATCACCAATCCAAGCTCTATTTACTCGCCCATATTTTATTATTTCATTTGCTATAGAAATAACTCTTTCAGCTGGTAATGCAAAACCAACACCATCAGAACCTCCAGAAATTGAAGCAATTGAAGTGCTTAAACCTATTAATTGTCCATCAGAATTAATTATTGCTCCGCCTGAGCTTCCTTGGTTTATCGCAGCATCAGTCTGAATTATATCTAAATATGGATTTCCAAAATTTCTTCCAGTACCGCTAAGTATTCCTTTTGAGACTGAAATTCCAAGATTGTATGGATTTCCAATAGCAAAAACAGTTTCCCCTATTTTAAAATCAAAATTATCTGGAAATTCTATGGATCTTAGGTTTTCTTCATTTATTTTTAGGACTGCCAAATCAGCATATTCATCAAAACCAATTAGATTAGCAATATATATTTCTTGATCTATTTTTATTGAACTTAGAGTTCCTGACAATATATGAAAGGCAGTAACTATATAGCCATCTTTTGATATTATTACACCAGAACCAAATTTTTTCTGAGGTGTATTAGAAACTGATTCAATTGATACGATTGACTTAGAAACATCTTCAAAATCTATCTGTATATTTTTATTTAATGAATTTTCGAAGTAGACAATTTGTATGCCAAAAAATAAGCCAAAAAATAAAATTAATAAAAACAGGTTTCTCATGTTTTAAATCCCTTATCAATATATTAATATATAGCGACTCAACTTTGAGGATTAGATGAAAACAACAGCATTAAGAACTCAAGATATTGAACAAAAATGGTATCTGATGGACTGCTCAGGAAAAAAATTGGGCAGACTGTCTGTGCAAGTTGCAAATATCTTAAGAGGTAAAAATAAACCAGAATATACTCCAAATTCTGATATTGGTGATTTTGTTGTTCTTGTAAATGCAAAAAAGATAGAAGTTACTGGAAATAAAGCAGAAAATAAAATTTATCATAGACATACTGGCTATCCTGGAGGAATAAAGAAAATATCATTTAAAGATCAGCTAGATAAAGATCCAGAAAAGTTAATTAGAGATGCAGTAAAGGGTATGCTGCCAAAAAATAGACTTAATAGGCAAATAATAAATAAATTAAAAGTTTATAACGATGAGACTCATCCACATGAAGCTCAAAATCCAGAGGTTATTAAATAAATGTCTACAATATCAGGAAGAAGGAAAGAAGCCACAGCGGTTGTACGTTTAACTAAAGGCAAGGGCAATCTTACCGTAAATAAAAAGAATATAGATGAATATTTTGGTAGGGATGTTGCCAAAATGATTATAAGACAGCCATTAGTTTTAACTAATTCTGAAAATGTTTATGATATAGACATTAAAGTTAAGGGTGGAGGATCATTTGGTCAAGCTGGAGCAATAAGACTAGCAATTTCAAAAGCGCTTATTGAATTAAATCCAGAATTAAGAGCAGATCTAAAGAAAGCTGGCTATCTTACCAGAGATTCAAGAGTAAAAGAGAGAAAGAAAGTTGGCTTGAAAAAAGCAAGAAAGTCCCCACAATTTTCAAAGAGATAAATTTTTTATCTTGAACACTATCGTTTTTAATGTTCAAAATTAACTAATTTTAAAAAATTTAAAAAAAATGATACTTTTTTTAATAAATTCCGTATATAATGCTAAAAATGCTTATTAAAGGTGGGTCAAGAAAGCTTTTTCAATTGAATTTGAACACAGCTTTTAATGTTCAAAATGTCTAAAAAAAGGAGACATATTCATATATTGGATGGTATGTCACTCTATACCAGAGATAGATCACCATTTTATTGGGGTTATCTGAACATCGAAGGTAAAATTTTTAAGAAAAGCCTAAAAACTGAAGATAGAAAAGAAGCAGAAAGATTACTTTTTGCTTGGAAGAGTGAAATTTTTAATGATTCAATAAATTCTGAAGATGAACATGGCAATTCAGAAGATCATCACCATCATCATAAAAAAATAGATTCTAAAGTTGATGAGAAGAGGAGAAAAGCACTGCTAATAACATCTGGAATAATGGGGGCTGTTACTGTTGCAGGTTTTGCAGTGCCTTTTTTAAGCGCATGGAAGCCAAGCGAAAAAGCAAAAGCATTGGGTGCTTCAGTTAAATTTGATTTATCTAAACTGCAACCAGGCGCCATGGCTATTGTTGAATGGAGAAGAACGCCTATTTTTGTAGTTCATCAAACTCAAGAAGCTATTGATAATCTTCCAAAATTAAATGACAAAGTTACAGATCAAGCAAATGAAGTTTTGCCATCTAGTAACAATAAATTTACTGTATTGAAAGGTGTTTGTACCCATTTATCTTGTGCTCCTAAATATCATCCTGAGATTGAACCGAAAGCATGGGATCAAGAGTGGCTTGGAGGATTCTTTTGTCCTTGTCATGGTTCTAAATTTGATTTAGCTGGAAGAGTTTATAAAGGAGTTCCTGCACCGATCAATCTAGAAATTCCACCACATATATTTTCAGGTAATACGTTAATAATAGGAGAAGCTGCATAATGTCAGAAAAAGAGAATTCAAAATCACTAATATCTTCAATGATGTCTTGGATAGATAGAAGATTTCCAGTAACTGAAAATTTAGAAAGACATTTAACTAAGCATCCTGTTCCAAAGAAAGTTAATTTTTATTATCTTTTTGGCGCCTTATTGATGGTTGTATTCATGATTCAAGTAATAACCGGAATTTGGTTAATGATGTTTTATACAAATACAGAAGAAGGTGCATTTGCAAGCATTGAATATATTATGCGAGATGTTGAGTATGGTTGGTTAATGAGATACATGCATAGTACAGGGGCTAGCGCTTTTTTCTTTTTAATGTATTTTCATATGTTTCGAGGCCTTCTTTACGGCTCTTATCAAAAACCAAAGGAATTAGTATGGCTTTTTGGCTGTTTTCTTCTTTTTCTACTCATGGCTGAAGGTTTTCTTGGTTATGTGCTTCCTTGGGGGCAAATGTCTTATTGGGCAGCAAATGTTATTTTGTCATTATTCGGAGCAATACCTTATATAGGGCCTGATTTACAAGTCTGGATTCAAGGAGATTATGTTCTCTCTGGAATAACACTCTCAAGATTTTTTGCATTACATGTAGTTGTAGTTCCGCTTTTGATGATTGCATTAGTTGTTTTTCATATATTTGCTTTGCATGAAGTTGGTGCTGGAAACCCAGAAGGTGTAGATATCGAAAAACATAGAGATTCAAAAGGCATGCCTTTAGATGGAGCTCCCTTCCATCCTTACAAAACTTTTAGTGCACTACCAGCCATTGGTATATTTTTTATTGTTTTCTTTGCAATTGTTTTTTTTGCTCCAACTGGTGGAGGGTATTTGATCGAGAAACCAAATTTTGAAGAAGCAGATTTCTTAAAAACTCCTGAACATATTGCGCCAGTATGGTATTACGCACCATTTTATTCAATTCTTAGAGCTGTAACTTTTGGAATTCCATTTCTTGGAATTACAAGTAAGTTTCTTGGATTTATAATTTTTGCAGCAAGTATTGCTATTCTATTTGTTGTTCCATGGTTAGATAGGTCAAATGTTCAAAGCATTAGATATAAAGGTATTTACAGTAAGATTGCTATGATTTTATTCGCCTCTTCATTTATTACTTTGGGTTATCTTGGAACTAAGCCTGTCAATGAATTAAGAACTTTAATAGCTCAAATATGCACTATTTTTTATTTTGCACCTTTTGTATTGATGCCAATTTATACGAAATACGAGAAAACATTAGAGGTTCCTGATCGCTTATGAAGAAGTTCTTAACATTATTTTTTCTTTTGTGCTTGTATGTGTTTTCTGCAGGTGAAAATAAATGCGGATCTTTAGAGAAATGTGATTCTTATGTAGCCGATGTTCATGACACATATTCTCTTCAAAGAGGTTTGGGTATATATATGAATTATTGTTCAACATGCCATACTCTTGAGCTTTTAAGGTGGAACAGACTGCAACGTGATTTAGATATACCTGAAACAATCCTTATAGAAGATCTTATTGCAGATCCTAATACTAAAGCTGCTGATTTCATGACTTTTGGACTACCAGAAGTTTCTGCACTCGGTGCCCCAGATCTTACTCTTAGAACTAGGGTGAGAGGCGAAGATTGGATCTATACCTATCTAAGAACATTTTATGAAGACCCTGAGCAATTATTAGGAAGCAATAATCTTGTTTACCCTGGTACTTCAATGCCAAATGTTTTAGTAGCACTACAAGGCAGTCAGGTGCTTGACAAGGATGGTAAAATAGAAGCTAAGTCTGAGGGTTCCCTTTCGAAAGAAGAGTTTGATGATTCGATGAAGGATCTTGTAAACTTTTTAGCCTATGCAAGTGAGCCTGCAAGAATTACAAGAGAGAAAAATGGAATTTTTGTTATCTTGTTTTTCATTATTTTTACAGCAGTCATGTGGCTGCTATACAGAGAATACGCTAAGGAGATGAAATGATTTTTTATTCAGAAGAAAAGGGCCACTACAGCCATATGGTTAGAATTGTTCTAGCAGAGAAAGATATATCGTGTGATATAAAAGAGTTCGATCCAAATGGTAAATTGCCACCAGAGTTAGCAACAATAAATCCTTACAATAAATTACCAGTATTAGTAGATAGAGAGGTAACAATTTATGAGCCTCGTATAATTTCAGAATATCTTGATGAAAGATTTCCACATCCGCCGCTTCTGCCAATTTATCCCAATGAAAAAGCTGAATGTAGACTTTTAATACACAGGATTGAAAGAGACTGGCTTCCAGTAATGGATAAAATGATGAGTTCAAAAATTACACAAAGAGAACTTGATAAATTAAAGAAAGAGCTCGTTTCTTTAGTTGCAGGTATTGTTTTAGTTTTAAAAGAAAAGCCATATTTCATGAGCGATGAATTTACATTAGTTGATTGCTATATGAGTGCAATACTTTATAGATTGCCATATCTTGGAGTTAACACACCAAAATCTAAATCTTTTGATAGTTTATATAGTTATCAAGATAAGTTATTTTCTAGACCAGGGTTTGAATTATCTCTTACAGATTCAGAAAGAGACCTAAAATATTCTTTTAATTAATATAAGAATTAATTTCTATAGAATTTGTACTAATTGTGTATGTTCCAAGAAGTCCTCTTATTTCTCCTTTAATTTGATTGCTAATAGCATATGAAATAAGCATTGAATCATAACCTAAACAGAAACTTCTACTTTTATTCAGGTCATAACCAAATTTATTCTCATATGTGTGATCTATTAAAGATATATCGTGAAGTTTAATTTCATTTACATCAATTTTTCCATCCAATTCGGATGTTAAGGCAATAATTTCATAATTAAGACCATAATTGAATCTAATTAATGAAGCTAATTCATACAATCTATTTGCTTCTTTTGGAAAAATCACAATTTGTTCTATGTCGTCACGAGTTCTAGGGACGAACTCTATTGGAGAGAAGCTAGCTTTATTAATCTTTTCAAATCTCTCAATACTTTCTGAGACATCTAAAAAATTTTTAATTCTTAAGTCTGAACTTGTGGATTGGTCTGATTCAATTGTAATAACATCTCTAGAACCGTTAAACCAACTATTCTTAAATATTCTTTCAGAATTTTTATCACTTGTACTGTCACTAATGATTCCTATTCGATTTAGTTCCTTTGATTCAAGATATTTATTTAATGTGTTTATTTGAGAATTATTATTTAAAGCAATATAGAAATTCATATTGGCTTCATTTAAAAATAAAACTCTATTCTTTGGTATCGAACCATCTATATTCTTTACTAAGTCTTTACTTACAGGCCCAATAAGGAAATTGTTCTTAATTTTGCTGGAATTTATCTCCTCCTGAAATATAAATTCAATATCGTTCTCTATATTTTGTTCTTTTATTGCATAAATCATTCCAATCTGAAAAAAATTATTAAATTCTGAGAATCTTTTGTAGTCTGGTAAAGCTACTATAAAAGCACCATCAAAGATCTTTTGATTTACCATTGATTTGAAATCACTAATCTGATCAAATTCAAAGATATTATTGCTAGGGTCAATTGAAGTTTTTTTATCTAGTTGTTTAGGGCTAGATGAACAACTAGTGATGATTAAAATATAAAATGTAATTAAGGCGATTCTTATTAACATGAACTTTTATATTATACCTTCTCCTATTGGCAATCTTGATGATATTACAATTAGGTCAATTCAAGTTTTAAGAGAATTAGACCTTCTGATTGTAGAAAATAAAGAAAAAGCCAAAATTATTCTAAAAAAATATGGCATAAAGCCTGAAAATATCATCATATATAACGACAAATCTTCTGATAGAGATAGAAAGAAAATAATTAATTTACTAAAAAGACTATCTTCAGGAGGAATAATGTCTGAGGCAGGCACACCATTAATTTCTGATCCAGGATTCAAACTAATAAAGGATTTAATTAATTTGAAAATAAAGATTATTCCATTGCCAGGCGCTACTTCTGTTATAAGCTCCCTTGTTGCAAGTGGTTTGCCTACCGACCATTTCCAATTCATAGGATTTTTCCCAAGAATTAAGAAAGATGCTGAATCTTTATCTGAGAATCTTCTAAAATTTGACGGAACAACAATAATTTTTGAATCTCCAAAAAGAATCATAGATACACTAAATTTTCTAGATCAGAAGTTTGGCAATCTAGCAGAAGTCTGTGTAGCAAAAGAAATAACAAAAATGCATGAAAACTTCTTTAGAGGAACTCCTAAAAAAATTGAAAAATTCTTATTAGAGAATAAAGATTTAATAAAAGGAGAATTTGTGATTCTTATTAAAGTAACCAATGAAGATGAATCATTTATATTGGCCGATAAGATGTACCATGAATTATCATCAAAACTTTCTTTGAAGGATATAGCAAAAGCAGTCTCTGAAATTACCGGAATCAATAAAAATAAGATTTATAAAAGATTTTTATCTTTTTCTAAAAACTCTTGATATGATATGTGCCTGAGTTGGTCGAGCTATCGCTTAATTTATTAAGAGGAAAGTCCGGACTTCAAAGAGTAAAGTGCCAGTTAACGACTGGGGGACGTGAGTCTACGGCTAGTGCCACAGAAAATATACCGCCATTTATGGTAAGGGTGAAAAGGTAAGGTAAGAGCTTACCGCCTAATTAAAAATTAGGGCAAGGTAAACCCCACTTGAAGCAATGCCAAATAGGGATTAAATTGCGTTGCTCGCGCATAATCTGGGTAGGCAGCATGAATGTTTTGGTAACAAAGCATCTAGATAAATGATAGCTGAAAACAGAATCCGGCTTATAGACCAACTCAAACCTCTCATATAGAATTCTCTTATGACTTGGCAAATTTTAGACTCTGATTATGAGCAAGCAAAAATAACAGTTATTGGAATTGGAGGCGGAGGCGGTAATAGTGTCAGCCATATGATCAAGTCAGGCATTAAAGGTGTTAATTTTATTTGCGC